>JAFYUA010000030.1 GCA_017549745.1 Clostridia bacterium
AGCCCCTGCGCAGTAATGCCTAAAAGGTCACTGAGAGCAATACCCACTCTCGAATCACCATAGTCTATTCCCATAATTCTCATTAGTAATACCTCAATACTTATCAATAATAAATATATATTACCATAATTATGATAATATTTCAACATTTAATTAAATAAATTTTAAAATAAATTGCCTACCCCGAAATCCGTAGTTTCCTTAAATCGCTTATTTACATCAAGCAATTTTGCACAAGAGTGATAAAATTCCTCGTCATAGCCATTATTGTGAAAATAATACATCTGAAAAATGCAATCCTCATAATCGGTAAATGCGTGATGGTTGGAAAATGAAAGAACCATATTTTTGTTGTTATCCCAAATTTCAGAGACAGCATCAATATCTTCCTTGCTCACGATTTTGTTTTGGATTTTATCACAGGTTCGCGTAAGATTTTGTTCTATATCATCGCAAAACTTATTTATTATTATGCATTCTGTTACAGACAGTGATGCCAATATAACCGCTATAGTCAAAATGACAACCCAAGTGCGCACACTCATACCTCTTTCATTACACAGTAAACTTCTTTTTGTGAGTTAACCGATAGCAAAAAAACATCTTTGAGTTTTTTCTTGCCTACAAATCGGTCAACATCTTTCAGACTGAATGGTGAATTTTCCAAAACTACATGTTGAATCTGCCCGTCACACACAAGCACATATCCGCGTTCGCTTTCGTTTTCCTTGGTAACAACCGAAATCTTGCCGTTGGTCTCCAATAGCGCACAACTTACTTTGGATATATCAAAAATATCAAGCATGCGCAGCTCTTCCATGAGGTCAGAAATGCTGTATCTTGCTTTGCGCATTTCCTTTTGGTCTATAACTCCATTACGAATTATATATGTGGGTCTTCCTGTAACTGCCAGACGAACTTTTGACGATTTCATGCACAGATAAGAAAGCAGGGTTTCTGAAAAAACAAGTGTGAATATAGGCACTATGCCATAAAGCAACGGAATTGCACTTTCACTCATGGGTACAGTAGCCAAATCGGATATCATGATTGCAACCACAAGCTCAGACGGCTGCAGCTCACCTATTTGTCTTTTCCCCATAATTCTTAGGGAAATAACAACCAAGGAATATAAAATTAAAGTTCTTGTGAGAGAAATTAACAAAATTTTGCACCACTTTAGTCATATTTTTTCCAAACTTTATTTGTATTATGGCTTTACATATCGGAAAATATGTGTTAGAATATATACATTATTAGTGTAGAGGTGATAATATATGGCCAAAAAGAAAGAGCAGACTGCTCTTATTTACAAAGGCAGACCGCTTGTTAAACGCGGTAACGAAGTCATATATGGTGACATTAACGATAAATATTACATTCACATCAGAATACTTGAAACCGAAGTTGAAAAAGACCTTGAGCTTGCCTCTGAGGTTGTCGTATCTTTGATGGAAGGCGTGAAAATAATTAAAAAAGCCGAAAGAGAAGGAATATATCGCGCACTTGATATTGGTGCATTCTGGCTCGAAGACGCCATGGAAAATAATTAAGATTGTTAAAAATTTAGCGAGGCATTTTGCCTCGCTTGTTTAATACCCAAAATTACAGGAGTGATAACATTGAAAAACCATTTTAATTTAACCATGCTGACCGATTTTTATGAAATTACTATGTCAAACGGTTATTTTGAACATGGAATAAAAGACCAGATAGCTTGCTTTGATATGTTTTTCAGAAAAGTGCCTGACAATGGCGGTTTTGCCATCATGATGGGGCTTGAACAACTCATTGATTATATAAAAAATCTTGAATTTGATGATGAAGACATTGAGTATCTCAGGTCCAAAAAAATGTTTAGCGAAGAGTTTTTGGATTACCTTGCCAACTTCAAATTCACATCAGATGTGTGGGCAATCGAAGAAGGAACACCTATCTTCCCGCATGAGCCCATAGTCAAAGTCATTGGTCCCGCAATTGAAGTTCAATTCATAGAAACCATGGTTCTGCTGACTATAAACCACCAGAGCCTTATCGGCACCAAAACCAATCGAATTGTGCGTGCAGCTCAAGGCAGACCCGTGATGGAATTTGGCTCCCGAAGAGCTCAGGGCCCCCACGGTGCCATCAACGGCGCCAGAGCCGCATATATTGCAGGCTGCAGCGGAACTGCATGTACCATATCGGACATAATGTACAAAACTCCCGCCCTCGGCACTATGGCTCACAGCTGGATTCAGATGTTCCCCACAGAGTATGATGCATTTTTGGCTTATGCCAAGACATATCCTGAAAACTGCATACTCCTGATAGACACCTACAATGTATTGAAATCAGGTCTGCCAAATGCCATTAAGGTATTCAAAGAATATCTTATCCCCAACGGCTACACTAAAGGCGGCGTGAGAATAGACAGCGGCGACATAACATATCTCACCAAAAAAGTCCGCAAGGCGCTCGATGATGAGGGACTCAAAGACATCAAAATCGTAATAAGCAATTCACTTGATGAATACATTATCCGCGACCTGCTCACTCAGGGTGCACAAATTGACTCTTTTGGTGTTGGAGAAAGACTCATAACCTCAAAATCCGAGCCTGTGTTTGGCGGAGTATATAAGCTGGCTTCTGTATTTGAAAACGGAGTCGAAATCCCCAAAATCAAGCTTTCGGAAAATGTGGAAAAAATCACCACACCATGCAGCAAAAGAGTGGTGCGTCTTTATTCCAACGACACAGGCAAAGCAATTGCCGATGTACTGATGCTTGCAGATGAGTCACTACCCGATGGCAGCGATTATGAAATCTTCGACCCCCAGCACACATGGAAGAGAAAAACCGTGACCGATTATCACGCCAGGGATTTGCTGGTTAAGGTTTTTGACAAAGGCAGGTGCGTCTATGAATCTCCAGACATAGAGAGCATCAGAAAATATTGCGCCGAGCAGGTGGACTCATTGTGGGATGAAGTGAAACGCTTTGAAAATCCTCATGATTACTATGTTGACCTCTCACCAAAGCTCTGGGATATCAAAAATAATCTTTTGAACAAGCACAAATAAAAAGGAGGTATTATCTTGAAACTATTGACATTTAAAGGTGGTACTCACCCGAATGATCACAAGGAAACTACCCAAAACATTCCCATCAAAGAACTTGCTCCATCAAAAATAATGGTGTACCCCATGTCGCAACACATAGGTGCTCCTTGCAATCCTGTGGTAGCGGTGGGCGATGATGTGGTTATGGGGCAGCTTCTCGGCGAAAGCACTGCATTCGTGTCGGCGCCTGTTCACTCGACGGTATCGGGAAAGGTTGTCGCTATAGAAAAGCGCCCCCACCCCAACGGAACCAAAGTGATGAGCGTGGTTGTCGAAAACGATTTTGAGGATAGAAAAGCTGAGTATATCAAAGAATATAACGATGCGCTCACGCTTAGTGCATCTGAAAAGCTCGAACTCGTGAAGCAGGTGGGCATAGTGGGTCATGGCGGTGCAACATTCCCCACACACATCAAACTAAGTCCCCCACCCGACAAAAAAATAGACTGCTGCATCATAAACGGTGCAGAGTGCGAACCCTACCTCACATCAGACTATCGTGTTATGCTCGAAACTCCCGAAGATGTTTTTGAGGGAATAAAAGAAATCATGGCAATTCTCGGAATCGAGAAAGCATATATCGGCATTGAAAATAACAAACCCGAAGCAATCAATGTAATGAAAAAGGTTGCAACAAACTATTCAGGGATTGAAGTGTGTGCATTAAAAACAAAATATCCTCAGGGCAGTGAAAAGCACCTTATAAAAGCAATAACGGGACGCGAAGTTCCAAGCGGCAAGCTTCCGGCAGATGTGGGTGTGGTTGTGGACAACATAGACACATGCACCGCTATCTGCCATGCTATCAAGTACAGACAGCCTGTGTTCACAAGAGTTGTTACCGTGTCGGGACTTGGAGTTAAAAATCCCGGCAACTACAAAGTGCGCCTTGGCACAAGCTTTGCAGACATATTTGCTGCTGCAGGAATTGATGAAGCCATCACCGCAAAAGTGATTATGGGTGGTCCTATGATGGGAACTTCTCAGCCTAATCTTGATGCAGTTGCCATCAAAGGTACATCGGCACTTCTTGCTCTTACCAAAGAAGAAATTAGTCTTGATGAAGAAATCGCATGCACAAGATGCGGAAAATGCGTGAGCAAGTGTCCTATGGGACTCATGCCTGTACAACTCAACAGTTTTGCAAAAATCGGTGACATGGACACCTGCCTGAAATATGACATAATGGATTGTATCGAATGCGGAGTATGTTCGTTTACATGTCCGTCGGCAAATCATATCACTCAGAGAATAAAACTTGCCAAAAGAAAAATTGCGGCAAACCGCAAGAAATGAGGTGCAAACACATGGATAAACTTATAGTCTCATATTCACCGCATATTCATGGTGCAAACAATATAAGAAATATAATGAGAGATGTTATAATTGCTCTTA
>JAFYUA010000252.1 GCA_017549745.1 Clostridia bacterium
AGAGCAAAATGGTCATTGGTACATAAACCCCGGCTCAGTTTCCATCCCCAAGGAAAACTCTGCCCATAGCTACATGACTTACGAAAACGGGCTTTTCACGTGGAAAACTCTCGACGGCAAAATATATAACACAATGCAAATATAGATTTTTTAGTTGACACGGCTGATTTTTGGTGATATAATATTATCAATAAAAAGTAACCAACCAGTTGGTTTTTATTTGAAAGGGGATAATATTATGTGGACCGAAGAAAAACTCAACTCACTATTGACCGCGCCATCACAAGCACTTATTGATGACATGAAGAAAATCAAAGGTGATATCATGGTGCTCGGTGCAGGCGGCAAAATGGGACCCACCCTCTGCGTGCTTGCCAAAAATGCATGCAAAGCAGCAGGGATAGATAAGAAAATTTATGCCGTATCACGCGGCAGTGACAAAATAGCAACAGACCTCATGCTTGAAAACGGCATAGAGTTCATAGCAGCAGACCTTCTTGATAAAGACCAGCTCTACGCTCTGCCCGAGGTTGAAAATGTAATCTACATGGCAGGCAAAAAATTTGGCACCGATGGTAACGAATGGCAGACATGGGCAATGAACTCCACCTTGCCTGCATTTGTTGCAGATAAATTCAAAAAATCCAATATTGTGGTGTTTTCTTCGGGCAATATCTACCCCATAGTGCCTCTTTCAGACGGCGGATGCAAAGAGTCTGACCGCCCTGTGCCCACAGGAGAATATGCAATGAGCTGTCTTGCAAGAGAAAGAGCCTTTGAATATGCAGCAAACACCTTCGGCACCAACATCTTCATCTACCGTCTCAACTTTGCAGTGGACCTTCGCTACGGAGTGCTCTTTGACCTTGCCGACAAGATTATGAAAGGCGAGCCCATAAGCCTTTCCACTCCGTGCTTCAACTTCATCTGGCAGGGAAGTGCCAATGAAATTGCCATCAGGGGACTTCTGTATGCTTCATCACCTGCCTGCATCATGAATGTGACAGGTCCAGAAACAGTATCTATCAAAAAAGCAGCCATCGAGCTTGGCAGCTATCTTGGCAAAGAGCCTGTTTTTGAAAACGAATGCGGCACCGATGCCTATCTGAACGATGCATCACTTGCCATGGAAACCTTCGGTTATCCTCAGGTGAGCGCAAAGACTCTCATTCGCTGGCAGGCCGAGTGGCTTCTTGACGGCGGCAGAACACTTGGCAAGCCCACTCATTTTGAAGAACGCAAGGGCAGCTATTGATGCAGGGGAGGATATAATGATGAGAAGACATGAAATCGCTTTAAAAAAACTTGCCGAGGGCACAGTTATTCCCGCAACCCCTCTTGTGCTCACCGACGAGCGCAAGCTCAACGAAAAAGGACTTCGTCTTTTGATGAACTACTATCTCGACAGCGGAGTAGGGGGCATTGCTACTGCAGTGCATACCACTCAGTTTGAAATTCGTGACCCCGAGATTGCTCTATTCGAGCCTGTGCTCAAGATTGTTGCTGATGAGATTGACAAATATGAAAAGAACAACAACACTGTCATAGTCAAAATTGCAGGCGTATGCGGCCCTGCCGAGTAGGCAGTTGCCGAGGCGAAGCTTGCCAAAAAATATGGCTATGATGCAGTGCTCCTTAGCCCCGGCGGTCTCAATCACCTGAGTGAAAATGAAATGATTGAGCGCACCAAAGCAGTTGCCGCCATCATGCCCACCATAGGATTCTATCTGCAGAGTGCTGTGGGCGGCAGAGTTTTTACATATGACTACTGGCAGAAGCTTTGCGCCATAGATAATGTGGTAGCCATCAAGTGTGCATCGTTCAATCGCTACACCACCCTCGATGTTGTGCGTGCGGCAGCTACATCGGAGCGTGCCGATGAAATTACACTCTACACAGGTAATGACGACAACATAGTAATCGACATTCTTACAAAATTTGAATTTGAAAAAGACGGCAAAACAGTTACCAAATGCTTTGAGGGCGGTCTGCTTGGTCACTGGACCATGTGGACTCAGAATGTTGTGCGCATGCTTGCGTCCATCAAGGAAGAGCGCAAAAAAGACACAATTTCTTCAATGTTTCTCACCTTGGCAGCACAGGTTACCGATGCAAACGCAGTGTTCTTTGATGCGGCTCATGGCTTTGCAGGCTGCATCCCAGGTGTGCACGAGGTGCTCCGCCGTCAGGGACTCATGGAAAATATACTTTGCCTTAACCCCGATGAGTGTCTGTCTCCCGGTCAGGCTGAGGAGATTGACCGTGTTCAGAAAGCTTATCCCCATCTCAATGATGACCAATTTATAAAAGACCATATGGACGAATGGAAAAAGAGAGTGTGATTTTATGCAACAAAGCAAAAAAAGTGCCATCACCAAGCAAAAGATTTTAGATGCAGCCGAGGCGGAATTTGCAAAGAATGGTCTCGCGGCTACCCGTGTAGACACTATTGCAGCCGAAGCAGGCGTAAACAAGCAACTCATATATTCACATTTCACAAGCAAGGAAAATCTTTATTCCACAATCCTGGAAAGAGTATATTCCCGCCTTGCTGATTATGAAAAAAGACTTGCACAAAATGAGTTTACAGGCATTGAAACAATCCGCACTGCAATAATTGAATATTTTGAGTTTCTTGTCCAAAACCCCACCTTTGTGCGCCTTATGCTATGGGAAAACCTCAACAACGCAAGTTATGTGGGTGATGTGCGCACCAACCTTTTTGCAGGCAGTGAAAAGCTTCTCAGGCAGGGGGTTGAGTCGGGCATGATTCGCGCTGACCTCGACATTGAGCAAACTGCCATGTCAATGAGCATGTTTTGTTTCTCTGCTTTCTCCAACATTCACACCATGTCCAAACTTCTTGGACGCGACCTCAATGCCCAGAGCGAGATGCAAAAAAGAGCAGGGCATGTGGCTGATGTACTCACCAAATACATTCTTTCTAAGGAGGATTTTCCGCTATGCTGAATATAGCAATTGTAGGCACAGGCATAATTGGCAATTCTCATATCCAAGCAATGCAGGAGCTTGACTCATGCCGCCTGTGTGCTTTGTGTGATGTCAACGAGGCTGTTGTAGCTGAGCTTGCCGCCGAGCATAATGTGCCATATTTTCTTGATTACAAAGATATTCTCGATAGCGTAGATGTGGATGCAGTAATTCTCAACCTGCCTCATTTTCTACATTGTGAGGCGAGCGTATTCTTTTTGGAGCACGGCATTCATGTGCTTGTTGAAAAGCCAATGGCAAACACAGTGGAGGAATGTGACCGCATGATTGAAGCCAGCAAAAAAAGCGGCAAAAAGCTTGCAGTAGGTCATGTTCAACGCTATTTTGCGCCCATGCGCTTTGTAAAAGATGTGTATGAGTCGGGCAGACTCGGCAAGCTATGTATGTTCACCGAGATTCGCACCATCAACTATTTTGCTGAGAATCGCCCCAAATGGTTTCTCAGCAAAGAAAAAGCTGGCGGCGGCATAGTGATGAACTATGGTGCCCACGCTCTCGATAAGCTTTTCACCATTCTTGGTGCTCAGGATGTTGAGATTTTGTCCTCAGTAGATAACATCAAAAATGATGCCGACATCGAGGGTCATGCTCAGATTGTTGCAAAGCTCTCAAACGGAGTCAGTGCGGCAATCACCTTCAGCGGCTACAGCACAAGCATCTATGACACATGCTTTTTCTTTGAAAACGGCATGGTTAAGCTAAATGGCGGATGCGCCACAGTCTATGATGTCAACGGTCAGATGACCCAAGCTGACCTCAGCCAATATGGAGGGTTCCACTTCGCATATCAGCTTGAAGAATTTTGCAAATATGTTTGTGGTGAAGAATCCATAGTGACCGATGGTCACTATGGCAGGGCTGTTATCAAGGCAATCGAACAAATATATGCGTGATAATATGCTTTAATTCTCAGTATTGTCCATAAATAACAACAACCCTGCGATTTTTCGCAGGGTTGTTGTTATTTGGTCTTTTTGTTAAGCATAAAGCTCACTATTTTTCTTGTAAATCTTTTCATTGATTGTTTGATAGATGTCTTTGGCAACACAATAATCATAGCCGCCGCAATCAGTGTGAGAAACACTCCGAAAAACACCTGAGCTTCGAGTGACAGCCCAATCCACGATTGAGCGAGTCTTTCGCGCATGCTGCCTCCTGCAATGATTTCATAAAAGTCCTTTATTGCCGACACTGCACACAAAATGCTGATGATGGTCATGGCTCTTGTGGTGTTTTTGTTGGCTTTGGATTCGTGATATTCAGAGATTCGTTCAATCTCTTCGTCAATATCGGTAAATTCTCTCTCCAATCCCTTCACATCGCACATTATCTCATAAAGCTTTTGATATGAAGCTTCTTCCGACACAATGCTAAAACGGTATTTTGTGTTGAAAACCATGATTTTTTTCTGAAATTCTCTCAGGTTTCCAAGGGTGCTCTTGTTTGCAATGTCATTCATATATTGATACATTGAATATTTCTGATGGAGCACAAGCATGTACCATATCACATAGCGTGTGTCGGTGTAGCTCAGCCAGTTGTTGGCTATGAAATCAGAGTTTTCCTTGTTGTCGGTCAGTGCGCCTATGTTGCACACTCCGCGCTCTGTGATTGCCCATTTGATATATGAAAAATTCGAATAAAATCTTGCATCGTCAGGGTTTTCGTTGTAGCGGGTGTCAAGTCCGCTTGCTATGCGATATGCATGCATGTCCGCATTGTCGGGCATGGCTTCTGTCACCGCTGACACCAAAAGCTCAGGGCGCGTTTCGCCGCCCATGCCAAGGTGTTCAAACATTGTCACTTTGCCAAAGGGTCTGAGAATTTGGGAGGCAATTGCATTTATTGAGGTCACCTTGCCGTCGGGCGTAGTTATACTTTGTTGATTGCTGAGCCTGAGAATCGATGTGAGATTCGCCACATCGTCAAGACTATCGCAACTATAGCAAATGCCCAGCTCCAAAAATGCCACCGATGTGTCAAAGGAGAATATTCTGGCGCATCCAAGCTCAAAGGGTATTGAATATGCTTTTAGTGAATATTGGTCAAAAGATGACCTCATCACCAGACAATCAGAGTATATGCCGCCATTATTAAAGATGCGGTCTATGTATCTGAGATAGAAGCCTGTGCACAAAGACCCGTCAATGCTCCAGTTGTCATTTGTGGCAAGCTTTATGCGAAAAGCAGAGGTGTGGTGAATTTTAAAGGGAATATAAAGATGTATCACTGACTTTACAGTGCTAATATTATCCATTTCATTCGCCTCCTATATATAGACAAATTATAACATAATCGATTGGTGAGTGTCAATTAAATTCATATCAAACAAAAAAATACGCACTCATCTGAGTGCGTATTTTTTGAAGCTGGTGATCGGACTTGAACCGACGATCTATTGATTACGAATCAATTGCTCTACCGACTGAGCCACACCAGCGAATACCATCTAATTATATCCTAAAACTTTCACTTAGTCAAGCATTTAGCCAAAATAAATTTCTTTAAATTCTGTTTTGAGTAGATAAAACACTTGTGAATTCTTCTTTCCGTTCCCATATAAAGTAGGTTTACAAAAACGGTTTTGTATTGTATAATGTGATTACACAATCACAAAAAAATCGTTCCGAATGAGGTGCACTAATATGGATCAGGTAACAATAGGCAAAACCATTGCTTCGCTCCGCAAAGAAAAAGGTCTCACCCAAAACGCTCTTGCAGACCTTCTTGGCGTGAGCAACAAAACCGTGAGCAAGTGGGAGAGTGGTCTGGGATATCCCGAAATCACTCAGTTTCCGTCACTTGCCAGAATTTTTGATGTGTCGGTTGATTACATAATGAATTCAGATGATGACAACGGCATCATGCTTGCAGGAAATATTCTCACCGACAATGTAAAAATTATCGATAGCTATCCCAAGGAAACAATGCTTTCCAACATCAGCTCAACTTCTGTGGCAGTGGGCGGTTGTGTGCCCAACACAGCCATCGACATTGCCAAAATTGATGACACAATCCGCATTTCTGCCTGCGGCTTGGTTGGCGATGATGCAGGCGGCAGATATGTAGTGGAGCAGATGAAGAAACACGGAATCAACACAAGCGCGGTAAAAGTGACCGCCGATGCTCCCACAAGCTACAGTGATGTTATGAGTATTGCCTCCACAGGCATCCGCACATTTTTTCACGACAGAGGCGCCAACAGAGTTTTTGCACCGTCTGACATCGATGTGGATGCTCTCAATTGCCGCATCTTCCATGTGGGCTATATTCTTTTGCTCGACCGCTTTGATGAAGAAGACCCCGAATATGGCACAGCTATGGCAAAGCTTCTGGCAAAGGTGCAGGCAAAAGGCATCAAGACATCAATCGATGTTGTAAGCGACACATCCGAAAAATTTCGTCAAAAGGTTGTGCCTGCTCTCAAATATTGTGACTATGCAATAATGAACGAGACCGAGGGCGGCGGAGTTTCGGGCCTTGAGCCCCGAAATGCCGACGGCAGCATCAATCTTGAAAACATCCGCAAAACTCTTGAGATGTTCATAGAATATGGTGTCAGGGATGTGGCAGTTATCCATTGCCCCGAGGGTGGTTTTGCTCTCGACAAAAACGGCAATTTTGCG
>JAFYUA010000253.1 GCA_017549745.1 Clostridia bacterium
CTGTCGGCAACGATATCTGCTGCACTGTCGGCAACGATATCTGCTGCACTGTCAGCTACAAGGTCTGCTTCGGGAGCTTCGCTGATGAGCATGATATCATTTTCTGCCTCATCTGCAAAGGATACAACTGCGCAAGAAGCAAGCATTGCTACAGCTGTGAGGATGCTTAAAAATCTTTTCATTTTCTTCTGTCCTTTCGTATAAGCACTTATGTGTCTAATTATATCACAACTAATCTACAATGACAACACAAAAATGCTTTTTTATATATCAACACCAAGGAAATTCTTTGCAAGTATTCCCACAAAGAACGATATCACTGCCACACCCACACTGATGAGCGTCATTTCCAAAAATTTGGGTTTAAATCTTTCTCCTTGAGCAACCGATATATAATATGTAAATCCTGCAATAATGAGTATTACTACCCCAATCATGGCAAAAAGTGCACCCATGTATCCATTGTTGCCAATGAGAAGATACGGTGTTATCAGAAGTGCCACTGTTATGAGATATGCAATGCCTGTGTAGCAGCATGACTTAAGCGCATCACTTCTTCCCTCACTTCGGGCAGAGAGAAATTCACTCGATGCCATTGAGAATGTTGCTGAGATGCCGAGGATAAGCCCCGACAGCGCAATGAGTCGGGTGTTTTGCATAGCAAAGGTAAAGCCTGCCAGAGAGCCTGTAAGCTCCACCAGAGCATCATTCATGCCAAGCACCATGCTGCCCACATACTGCAGCCTTTCTTCATCGAGCATGCCAAGCAGGGCGGCTTCGTGCTCTTCTTCATCGGCTCTTATCTTTGCGCTTTCTTCCACCTCTGCGGCGAGGAGCTCATATTCTTTTTGCGATGCTTCTTCACCATTTTCCATGAGCTTCACAGCAAAGGTGAAGCCAAGCACGCGGGCAAGGAGCTTGTATTTGAAGATTTTAAGCTTTTGAGGCTTCATCTCCACACCTGTGTATTTTTTCCATATTTCATAGTGAGCCTTTTCTTCATCGCCAAGGCGCATGAGAGTCTTTTTGTTTTCATCGCCCTTGGCAAATTTGGCTATCGCATGATATATATAGCTCTCTGTGAGCTCATTTTGCTGCATTTTGGTTATGATTTTCAAAGCCTTTTGCGAAAGCTCTTTTTTCATGGGAATACCTCCTGTGTATTACAGATTATAATATTTGTCAAACTCGGCAGGGTGAGGAATAGCTGCAAGCTGACGCACTTCATCTCTCTTTGATGCAATGAAGTTTTTGAGCAGTTCTTCGGGGAATACTCCGCCTGCGGTGAGATAATCGTGGTCTGCTTCAAGAGCATCAAGAGCTTCATCCAAAGATGTGGGCAAGTGCTTGAGTTTGGCTTTTTCTTCTTCGGGCAGATGGAAAAGATTCATATCATATGGTCCCCAGCCGTTAGCATGGGGATCGATTTTATTTTTGATGCCGTCGATGCCTGCCATGAGGATAGCTGCATAGCAGAAATACGGATTGCATGTAGCATCGGGGTTTC
>JAFYUA010000254.1 GCA_017549745.1 Clostridia bacterium
GGCTACATCCGGTGCCCGTGGTAGTAAGGATCAGATCAAACAGCTTGCAGGTATGCGTGGTCTTATGGCCGATACCTCAGGTCGTGCAATCGAAGTTCCCATCAAGGCTAACTTCCGTGAAGGTCTTAATGTTTTGGAATATTTCATTTCGTCTCACGGTTCGCGTAAAGGTCTTGCCGATACAGCGCTTCGTACTGCTGACTCAGGTTACCTCACCAGAAGACTTGTCGATGTATCTCAGGATGTTATCATCCGCGAAGAAGATTGCGGCATTGAGTCGGGTGTTGTTGTAAAATCTATCACCGACGGCAACGAGGTTATCGAAGGTCTCAAAGACAGACTCAACGGCAGAGTGTCACTGCGCGATGTGGTTAATCCCGCAACAGGCGAGGTTATCGTCAAAGCTGATGCTCTCATCAATGAAGACATTGCCAAGAAGATTTGCGATGCCGGCATAGAAGAAGTTGAAATCAGAAGTATTCTCACATGTAAGGCTCGCATTGGCGTTTGTGCCAAATGTTATGGCTCCAACCTTTCAACAGCTGAGCTTGTTAATGCAGGTGAAGCAGTTGGTATCATTGCAGCACAGTCTATCGGTGAACCTGGTACACAGCTTACCATGAGAACCTTCCACACCGGTGGTGTTGCCGGTGACGATATCACACAGGGTCTTCCCAGAGTTGAGGAGCTCTTTGAAGCTCGCAAACCCAAGGGTGTTGCTATCCTTGCCAACGAAGACGGTGTGGTTAAAATTGAAGAAAACAACAAGAAGAGAGAAGTTGTTATCACCGATGAAAACGGTGTTACCAACACCTATCTCATTCCTTATGGCTCCAGACTCAAAGTTACCGATGGTCAGAGCGTCATCGCAGGTGACGAGCTCACCGAGGGTTCAATCTATCCTCAGGATCTTCTCGCCATCAAGGGCAAGATTTCTGACCAGGCAGGTCTCACAGCCGTTACTGATTATCTCACCAGAGAGGTTCAGAGGGTGTACCGTCTGCAGGGTATTGATATTAACGATAAGCATATCGAAGTCATTGTAAGACAGATGATAAGAAAAGTTAAAATCGAAGATCCCGGCGACAGTAACCTTCTCATTGGCTCAATGGTTGACCGCAGCGAGTTTGAACAGGTTAGGGAAGAAATGGCTTCCAAAGGTCTGGCTGAGCCCACAAGCAAGCCGGTTCTGCTTGGTATCACCAAGACTGCTCTTGCCACAGATTCGTTCCTCTCGGCTGCTTCCTTCCAGGAAACAACAAGAGTTCTTACTGATGCTGCCATCAAGGGCAAAAAAGATCCTCTCATCGGTCTCAAAGAAAATGTTATTATCGGTAAGCTTATTCCCGCAGGAACAGGTCTGCCGGTATATCAGAATGTTGAAGTGGTTACACCCATTATTCATGCCGATGACTATATGGAAACAAAATAATACTGAAAAAGGGCAGCGGTTTCGTTGCCCTTTTTTTGGGCACAATATGCATATTATAAAATAGGCTGGTGAAATAATGCTTGAAAATATATTGACAGTAGGAAATTATGTGCTGATTTTGTTCATTCTCATTGGAGTAGGCTTTGTGTGTAATAAAACCAAAATCCTCACATCAAGCTCTCTGAAAGAAATGACAAACCTTGTACTCTACATCGTTACTCCCTGTGTTATCATAAATTCTTATCAGCGAGAGTTTGACAAAAACATGCTTCGCGGACTTCTCATAACACTTGCAGCAGCGCTTTTGTCTTTTGCAATAAATATATTACTGACTCATCTTCTTGTGAAGGATAAAGACAAACGAAGAGAAAAAACGCTGCGCTTTGGTGCAGTTTTTTCAAATTGCGGCTATATGTCACTTCCTCTTCAGGAAGCTATGCTTGGCGAAATAGGTGTGTTCTACGGAGCCACATATATAGCTGTTTTTCAGATTATGCTCTGGACCTATGGCGTGATTCTGATGAGTGGAAGCATCAAGAGTATTTCTTTGAAAAAGATAATCATAAACCCCGGAGTTTTGAGCACCGCATTGGGCATTGTGCTTTATGTTTTTTCAATTTCCATTCCGTTCACAGTGCTTGAACCAATAAAATACCTTGGCTCTCTCAACACTCCCGTCCCCATGGTGATTGTAGGCTACTATCTTGCCCAGGCTTCGCTCAGGTTAAAGGGTGTTTCGGCATATGTATCGCTCGTTTTGAGGCTCATAGCATCTCCTCTTATTATGATTGCAATTTTGCTCTGCTTCGGCATAAGCGGCGATATTGCAATAGCCTGCACCATTGCCGCCTCAGCTCCCGTTGCTGCAGCTACAACCATGTTCTCTGAAAAATTTGACGGCGATACCACACTCTCTGCAACATTTGTATCCATCACCACAATTTTGTCAATCATCACAATGCCGTTGGTGGTTGCTGTTGCGGCTATGATTTGATTTCTTGACAAAAACAACCACTTGTGGTATCATACAAAGGAGCAAATCAGACAACTGCGGGCAGAAGCCGTAAGGCTCTGCATGAGGAAAGTCCGGGCATCACAGAGCAGGGTGCCGGGTAACTCCCGGTGGAGGTAACTCTAAGGAAAGTGCAACAGAAAATAACCGCCGCTTTGCGGTAAGGATGAAAAGGCGAGGTAAGAGCTCACCGCGGTCCGGGAGATCGGACTGGCGTGTAAACCCCATCTGATGCAACACCCAAGTATAACACATGGCTTGCTCGGCTGTTATTGGGTGGCTTGAGGTATGCAGAAATGTATATCCTAGATAGATAGTTGTCAAATACAGAACCCGGCTTATAGATTTGCTCTTATTAATACAATTAACCGGCTTTTGCCGGTTTTTTTGTGCTTTGAGGAGATGATTTTGTGAACGCTAAAGCAGTTGTTACAAGTGGCATATTCACGGCACTCATATGCATTTTTTCGGCGTTTTCTGTTCCTGTGGGAGCAGTGCCTGTGTCGTTATCACTGTTTGCAATTGTGCTTGTGGCAGTAGTGATTGGTGCACGATTGGCGGCTTTCTCAGTGCAGGTGAATGCATTGAGGCATTGGGAATAATGATTATCAGACTTGCGCGTCAAACGGCGGATTTGCGTGGATCATACAC
>JAFYUA010000255.1 GCA_017549745.1 Clostridia bacterium
GTCAAGATAGTAGTTGTGTTTATCTCTTCTTTCAGACATCTTATTTATCCTCCGTTTTGTTTCTTATGTGTTTTTTAATATCTTCGGCGCCTCTTATGAGCTCGCGCGCATTTTGCCTTGCAATGTCGGTCACTTCGGCACCGCCGAGGGTGCGCGCTATTTCTTCTGCTCTGCCGTTTTGACTAAGAGGCTCCACGCAGGTGAGCGTGCGCCCTGATGCCACATTCTTACTTATGAGATAGTGGGTGTCGGCAAGGGCTGAAATCTGAGGCAGATGCGTGATGCAAAGCACCTGAGCGCTAAGCGACATTGAATAGAGCTTTTCGCCTATCTTTTGGGCGGCATTGCCGCTTACGCCTGTGTCGATTTCGTCAAAGATGACCGTCTTGCCGCCGTCAAATGCCGCAAGCACATTTTTGATGGCAAGCATTATTCTGGAAAGCTCACCGCCCGAGGCTATTTTGGCAAGGGGCTTTTTCTCTTCGCCCACATTGGTGCATATCAAAAATTCCACACTGTCGGCACCATTTGAGCCATAGTCAGCCTCAGTCATGTGCACTTCAAACTCCACCTTTGCCATGTTGAGGTCGGCAAGGTGAGATTTGACCTGGGCCTCAAGCTTTCGAGCGCACCTTTGGCGCTGAGCGCTGAGCGCTGAGGCGGCATTTTCGCGAAGAGCAGAAAGCCTTTTGATTTCGGCTTCAAGAGTGGCTGCGCGCTCGTCGGAGTTTTCTATCTTTGAGAGTTCCTCGCATGCGTTATCATAAAATTTCAATATTTCTTCAATGGTCGAGCCGTATTTTCGTTTGAGATTGTAGATAAGCTCGAGCCTTTCTTCCACATTTTTCTTTTCGGCTCCGTCAAAGCTTATGCCGTCGCACACAGAGCGAAGCTCTCTTGCTTTTTCGTCGATGAGGTAGCCCGCTTCCGAAAGCGATGCGCACAAATCCGCCACCTCAGAGCTAAAGTCTGACACCGATTCAAGCTTTTTGATTGCCGACCATAGCACATCGTGGCAGGTGACCTCTTCACCGCCATAGAGCATTTCATAGGCAACCGAAGTATTTTGAGCTATTGACTCGGCATTGTCAAGCAGCAGACGGCGCGCTTCAAGCTCTTCTTCTTCGCCAATTTCAAGCTGCGCTTCTTCAAGCTCCTGAGTCTGAAAAAGGAGCATATCGCGGCGGCGCAGATTTTCCTGCTCATTGGTGCAAAGCTCGTCGAGCTCTGATTGCATTTTTTCAAGTGATGAGTGAATGTCGCGATACTGTGTAATCAGCTTTGCGGTTTCCTCGCCGCCAAAGCGGTCCAGAAAACCGATGTGGCTTCGCACCGACAAAAGCGATGTGTTGTCGTGCTGACCGTGAATGTTGACAAGATGCTCGCCGATTGCCTTTAGCATGGTGATATTCACAGGCATGCCGTTTACTCTGATGGTGTTTTTGCCGTCGGAGTTCATCTCGCGTGATATGATTATTTCGTTTTCGCTCTCGGTGCCCATGATGTCGGCAATGGCGGCGGCAGAGGAAGAGTCTGTTTCAAACACGCCATCTACCCTGGCTTTGGTTTCGCCTGCTCTTATGAGACTGCGCGAAGCCCTTTCGCCTTTGAGCATATTTATGGCGTCAATGATGATGGACTTACCCGCACCCGTTTCACCTGTGAGCACGCTCAGCCCAGAGTCAAAGTCGATGTCGGCTGATTCTATGACAGCCACATTTTTTATGGAAAGATGTTTCAGCACTTTACTCCACCTCTATTGAATATACTTGGCAAGTCTTGAACAAAGCTGCTTTGCTCCCTTTTCGTTGCGCACCACAATCATAATGGTGTCATCACCGCAGATTGTGCCCACAATCTCGTCCCACACAAAGGTGTCAAGTGCATAGCCCACTGCCTGAGCCGCACCCGACATGGTTTTGAGCACAACGATGTTGTTGGCATAGTCCACCTTGACCAGGCAATGGTTGAGGATTTTTTCGAGCTTGTCACTAAAGCTGATGTCACCGTCTTTTGAGGGGGCATATTTGTAGGTGCCGTCAGGCAGAAGCACCTTTGTCACGCGCATTTCCTGAAGGTCGCGCGATGCAGTTGCCTGAGTCACATTGAATCCACTCTGGTTGAGTCTTAAAGTGAGGTCTGACTGGGTGGAAATATTCTCGGTGGTGATGAGTTCGAGTATTTTTTCGTGTCTTTCGGATTTTATCATTTATATATCTCCTTTACCCGTGTAATTTCTTGTTATAAATCTCATAAAAGCATCTGTCGCTTACCTTGATGAGGAGGGTCTTGAGAGGCGACGCCTTTATCACTATTTCGTCACCGTCGGATATCTTAATGCTGTGCTGACCGTCAGATGTGAGCATGGATATATCGTCAAAATCTGCATGAAAGCGAATGGTTATCTGCGCATTTGCAGGCACAATCATCGGCTTTGAGTTCACACTGTGAGGGCACACGGGCGTGATGATGCATGCATCAAGCGCAGGGTTCACCACAGGTCCGCCTGCACTGAGCGAA
>JAFYUA010000256.1 GCA_017549745.1 Clostridia bacterium
AACAAATCATCATTTGGCCACTTTTGCCTGCAGCATGCGCATCTCGCCTTCCACAGTTCGGGATGAATTTCATGGGCATCCATGTTGTGAAGTGAAATCCCGCCTGCATGGGTCTTTTTGAGATAATCTGTTATCTCATTCATTTTTTCGTCCAAAAGTGCACTGTTTGAAAGACATGTCCCTCTGTCTCTCCCTCTCACTTCACTAAGGCGGACACTTCTGTCAACAGTTTTATCATCGATGAATGTGTATGGGTCGTATGTGCCTATGCAATCATATGTTTCACCATTGGGATATGATTTGCGATTGTAAAAATCTTTGCCCTGATAGGTACCCTTGTAGCCTACCATGCCATACGACATGGAATAGCCGCCCGATATGAGGTGTATGCCTCTTTTGCGAGCTTCATCGTTGACTGTTTTCATAATATCAGAATACTCTGGAAATCTGTCAGCATCAAAGCCGAAGCCATCAGCATGAACATAATTTATCTTGTATTTCATAAGAGTGTCGAGCTTGCGGATAACGCGCTTTTTTATAGCTTCGGCACCATCGCCAAAATCATATGACCATATTCCTGTTTCAGCCCAGATTGTCCACTTTATACCTCTGAATCTGAAATCGGGGCAATCGCAGATAACAGCCTCACCAATGCTTTTGCCGATTAACTGCAAAAAAGTCATTATGCCATATGCACAGCCTAATTCACCTTTGGCAGCTATTATGGCTTTGCCGTTTGTAATTTTTAAAATATATCCCTGCTCTAAACCATATTTTTGCTTAAAAATCTCAAGTTCCGCATCTGAAAAAAATGTTTTATCGATATGTGCTTCACCATTGCATACCATAAGCTCAACACCCTTTTTCAAAACTGACTGCTTTTCAAGCATTAAAAGGGCAGAATTAATAATCTCAGTTCTTTCACCAATCATGCGCATGCTTTGAATATTCAATGCTGAACCGACTTTATATTCACAGTGTTTGGGAGTTGGGATAATATCCAGATATTTATTCATTGTTTTACTCCGTTAATACAATTTGGTATATTCAAAATCGGAAGCTATTCCGAGTTTTTTGAAAGCCTCGCGTTTTCGACATTCAATCTCTTTATCCATACTATCAAATAAATTGTTGCCGTTCGAATCAATGTCAACCACAAAAGGTCCGAGGTCTTCAAGATGAAAATGCCATGCAGCTTCAATCGAGCCAAGCTCATCAAAAAGATAGACTCCGTCAACTCTTATAGAATCAATCCACAAATTAGGGCTTACTGAGCGTGGCGAAACATGAACGCATTTTTTCTTTTTCATCATTTCACTTGTAGATTTGCCCATTGTTGTTTTGCCGATTATCATTCTGAGTCCCCAGTTTTCTACACTTTTCGCACCCCATTTTTCAAAACGAATGCTTGATGTGGGCATAAATGAAACAAGGCGCCATTTGTCACCATCTTTTATAACAATGGGACCATTATGAATGAGCACATTGCGCTCTTTGGTTTCAAAAGGGAGCGAGTGACCTTCATCGAATATGTATTTGTGTAAACGAGAGCGACAAGTAAAAACATCGCCACTCAGATACACTGTGTCACCAATTTTGAGTTTGGTAACATCAGTTTCCGTAAGCGGTGCTGTGAGATGATATTCAGCCATATTATCTACCTCCAAACCAATTCGGGCTTTTCATCAAAAAGACATTGCCATGTGCATCAATTTTTGACGAGCCCCGTCTTGCCACCATGCAATTTGTGCTTGTGGCAACGGCAATGCCTGCAATGTGAGTATAAGCGTATTCCACATTTACACCAAGCACCGACGCAGCCCCTCCAGAACCCATGATACCTATTCCCAGACTATTGAGCGCTTCATACAAATCCTGCTCTATTTTGGCAAACCTGGGGTCAGGATGTGATGAACCCACTGTGCGCAGGCAGGCAGCTTCTTTGGCAAGGTTTGCCGCTATATTTGCTGTGCCACCTATGCCTATGCCAAGCACCGACGGCGGACACACTGCCCCTGCCCGTACAGAGCGCACAAAAGAATCTATAATAAATTTTTCAATGCCCTCAATTCCGTCGGCAAATGCAATAACTCTGTGTCTTGTGCCGCCAAAGCACTCAGAGC
>JAFYUA010000257.1 GCA_017549745.1 Clostridia bacterium
CATATCCTGAGTCACTCGCTATTTCTGTGAGACTCTTTTGTGTTGTTTTGATTTGAGTTGCTGCATATTCTGAACGCACTGCACCAAGATAGGTGCGAAAAGGAATTTTGAGCTGGTCACAAAAAATATGCGCAATATAAGATGCAGAGTAGCCAAAGACGCGTGCTAAATGACTAAGATTCAAATCTTCTTTGAAATTTTTATCTATATAATCTACAATCTTAGGTGCCAAATCTAAGTTGTTGTCCAGAGAAACAAGCTGTACAACCCTCAAAATCTCAGACAGTGCAATATAAGTCCAACCAAGCAAAGCGATTTTGTCTTTTACTTTTGTAATCATTCTAAAAGCATGAATAGCATCTTCTGTAACAAGCTCTGATTTGATAATGGGATTGGTCGGATACTTTGACATAATCCCTCCTATCGGCTCTGCAACAAGCTTATTATCAAGAATAATCGCAATCACTTCAGTTGGCTCATCTGTATTTTCTTTACATTCGATATATTCATGAACCGTGTTTGGAAATATAATGGCTGCATCTCCTTTTTTCAGGGTGTGAACATTCTCTCCTATTTTGATGGTTTGCGCACCTGAAAAGCAAAATGCAATTTCAAGATTATTGTGAAAATGCGAAGAAAAATTATATGTTTTTTTGGTATGAGAAATAAAAATAAGGTCTTTTGGGTTTTCAAAATATGGATACATAAGCTCACCTCTTTTTGATTATAGCACACCATATGCAAAAAGAAAAGCATATTTTGGTGAATATTTTAAAGAAAAATCTATTGATTACAATATTTGATTTTATTATAATGACTATAAAAAGGAGGTAGTAGAAATGGATAAATGGGCAAGAATTAATTATCAACCCTGTTTGCCTCTTGGTGATAACAATAGCAGAATCACAGGCTGCGAAAGACACATTGCCCTTTCGCGTGAGGCAGCACAGGAAGGTATTGTACTTTTGAAGAATGAATGTAACACATTGCCGCTACAAAAAGGCAGCAAGGTTGCCATCTTTGGCAAAGCTCAGATAGATTATGTAAAAGGCGGTGGCGGCAGCGGAGATGTACACTGCGAATATGTAAGGAACATTTATCAGGGACTAAAGCTGAAAAATGATAAAATTGAAGTTTTCGACAAGCTTTCTTTATTCTATGAAACTGTATGTGCCCTGGCTTATAAAGATGGCCAGAAAATTGGAATGTTTGATGAAGTTGAAATACCGCAAGATTTGCTGACGGAAGCAAAAAATTTCACTGATACTGCAATTATAACCATAAACAGGTATTCAAGCGAAGCCTATGACAGAAGCAATGACGGAACTGATACCTACTTTGAATTGAGCAAGCAAGAAAAGAAGATGGTAAGCACTGTTTGCTCAAATTTCGACAAGGTCATAGTTATATTGAATACAGGTGCAATGCTTGACACATCATGGTTTGCCGAAAACGAAAAAATCCAGGCTGCTCTCATAGCTTGGCAGGGCGGCATGGAGGGAGGACTCGCTACCGCTGACATCTTGGTTGGCGATGCAAATCCTTCAGGAAAACTTGTAGACACCTGCGCAAGGAACTTTGATGATTATCCGTCTTCTGAAGGTTTCCACGAATCAAAAGATTATGTGAAATACACAGAAGATATCTTTGTTGGTTATCGATATTTTGAAACCATACCAGGAAAAAAAGATTGCGTAGTATACCCATTCGGATACGGGCTTTCTTATACAACATTTGAATTTTCAGATTTTTCCGCATGCAAAATGGGCGAGCATATTATGGTAAGCGGTACTATAAAAAACACAGGAAG
>JAFYUA010000258.1 GCA_017549745.1 Clostridia bacterium
TTTGCAAAGTGTTGAATATAAACCGTGGTAACAAATTGCTTTACCTAAGCTCAATGGCATGCAAAGCCGCTGGACTTAAAGATTATTGGGAACGTAACAAGGATAATGGTAATCCTATGTATGGCACAGAAATTCTTCAAGGCGATATTGTGGTTACCAATATTATGTGTGCGGGCGGGCAAACAATAATGTTAAGATTAGACACATCTCTCCCTCGTGCATACTACAGTCGAGACTTTTCGGTTCGCGGAACAAGAGGAGCATATGATGAAGCCCACAGTGTTGTATTTATAGATGGTATGAAAGAAGGAGTAGAAAAAAACGAGGAAGAATTCTTTGAAAAATACGATCACCCCCTGCAAGCTGAATATGTGAAAATGGGTGAAAAAGAAGGGCATGGCGGTATAGATTGGCTGGTATGCCGAGGATTTGTTGAAAGTATAAAAAGAGGGATTCCCACACCAATAGACACCTATGATACCGCAACGTGGATGGCAATTACACCGCTCACCGAGCAGTCTATAGCAGCGGGTGGAGCTCCAATTCCAATTCCTGATTTCACACGAGGAAAATGGATTCGAAGAGAAGAACCCATCAAAACCAAATATAGCCTTGATGTAATTGTGGATGACCCCGATACTCGTATATATTAAGAAATTTGCAATTCAATATAACAGATAAATATTCATTGATAGGAGAAATACTTATGTTTGGAAAAATAATATGCGATTTGCCCCCAACAAAAGATAACAACAGAAATAGCGAAGGCTCATTTATTAAACTGAAAAACGGCAATATAATGTTTGTTTATTCCAGATATGGCGAAAAAGGCTGTGGTGACAGTGATAAAGCCGATCTTTATGCTATGATTTCAACTGATGATGGTGAAACATTTAGCACGCCATATTTAAGTCTTGCATGCAGTGATGTTGGTGCAGACAATGTAATGTCGGTTTCGCTTATGAGAATGAAAAATGGCAACATAGGTATGTTTTACTGCCAAAAGCACAATAGCAGTATTAATTGTATTCCGTATCTGGCAATATCAGAGGATGAAGGCAAAACCTGGACAAAGCATATCAGATGTATACACGAAGATGGTTATTATGTTTTGTGTAACGATAAATGTGTGACTTTGGACAATGGAAGACTTATGATTGCCGTTTCAAAGCATGAATACATAGTTGATGACTTTTCGCCGGGAATTATTTGCATATATGCCTCCGATGATGATGGTATGACATGGTATGAAATCACAGACAAAATAAAAATCGATTGTAATATTACAGATGGAATGGACAGAGGCAGAATATACGATTTAACAACCTGCGAAGAACCAGGGCTTGCGCAGCTTGGTGACGGCAGGGTTTGGTGCTACACACGCACCAAAAGGGGCACGCAATATGAGGCTTTTTCCGAAGATTACGGCAAAACCTGGACTAAGCTTTTGCCGTCAAAATTTTCAAGCACACAAGCACCAATGACGGTGAAAAAATTAAATAACGGAAATATGATTGCTGTTTGGAGTCCTATTTCCAATTACGACGAAAATATAGAATATGGCGATGACATAATCGTTGCGGTAAGATGCCCATTTGTTTTTGCTCTTTTAAATCCTGATGGCGACTTTATTTCGGAATACAGAGAGTTTGAAACAGACAAGAATGTTGGCTACTGTTATCCCGCTATTTTTGAAACAGATGGTGGAGATATTTTGATTGGTTATTGCGCAGGTCACTACAAAGATGACGAAAGCTGCCTTAACAGATTGAGAATACGAAAAATATACAAATCGGAATTGTGCTGATTAAAAGCGAAAGTCAGGAAAAATTAATAAAGCCAATTTGATTACGATGGGAGGAATTAGTTTTATGAAGAAGTTAATAAGTATAATTTTGGCACTGCAGCTTGTTGTGCCGCTTGTCGCCTATGCTGGTCCAAGCACAGAAGACATAGCTCGCGTTCAGGCTCTCGGCATCATTGAGGGTGACGATGGCGGTATGCGCTTAGATGACAGCATCACGCGCGCAGAATTTGCGGCAATTATCTGCCGTATGGCAGGCATACCAAATCCAAGCGGAATGAACATCGCCTTTGCTGATGTTCCATCCGACCACTGGGCAAAGGACTATATATCTGTCGCAGTATCCCTCGGCATAGTCAATGGTGTAGGGGACGGTAACTTTGCTCCCGATGCCAACATCACCTACGCGGAAGCTATGAAAATGCTTGTTTGCCTCCTTGGCTACGGCTCCGTTGCCGAATCAAAGGGCGGTTGGCCAAATGGTTACATTGCTCAGGCAGGCTCCCTCGGCATCTTAAAATATGCCGACACAAGCACAGAGCTTGCTGTTCGCGGTGAAATTATTGCCATGATTGGTGCAGCACTCGATGTTAAAATAATGGAGCCCGACTACGGCACTGTCGGAGATTACCTTGTCTCTTCAAACACCATTGCCGCCAACTTAGAAAATAATCTTGAAGCAGAGCGCTTTGAGGGTATCTTTGAAGAAAATGCCTATGTTTCCATAATAAACACCACCCCCATAACCGATGACGGCTACATCACTGTTGGCGGTGTTACAATGCGTTCCTCATCGGATTATTCCGAGTTAATCGGTGCCTATGTGTATGGATGGGTGAGAGAAAACGCCAACGGCAAATTGGAGGTTGTGAGTCTAAATGCCGACGAGAATGAAACCAACATCACTACCCTTGACGCAGAAGACACCGAGCTCACCTCAACCGCTGCAATCTATACAGACGAAAATGACAAAGAGAAAAAAATAAACATTTCACCTCTTGCTTCTTATGCCTACAACGGCAGACTCACAACTGATGAAACACCATATGTTTCAATCACCGATGGCACTTTCACTCTCATCGACAACAACGGTGATAAGGCTGCCGACATTATTATGATAACCGAGTTCGAAAGCTTTGTTATCGATAAGCTTAACGCTGTCAATTCATCGGTGTATTTTGCCGATGAAAAGTTATTCCGAGGCAAAAGAGGCTTTGGGCTATCAGCTGATGATGAAAGCCAAAAAATAAAGCTCATCGACAAAGACGGAAATACAATGGATTTTGCCGAGGTTGAAATCGGTGATGCCATCACTCTCAGCGTCAGCGAAGACCTCAAATATGTGACAGCTGCTATCTCTAAAGACAGAGTGACAGGCATAATTGAAGAAGTAGACAGTAACGGAAAAGCTTTTGTTGGCGGCAACTGGTACAAAACCGACCATAGTGTAAAGCTTGGCGACAATGGCGAGTTTATTCTCGACTACAAGGACACAATCGTTGGCATAACAGGCATAATCAAATCCGATATGCAATACGGTTACATTGCCAATGCGGCATTCTCGGGTGGTATAGATTCTGTTTTAAAGCTCCTTGTTATCGAAGGTCTCACCCCCGAAAAGGAAGTAAAAGAAAAAGCAGGCACCACTACAATTTCATATTATCTACAAAACGACTCCGAAAAACAGTATGTGTGCCGTTCAAAAATCCGCTATTGTGCTGATGATACATCAGGCACCACCACAAGTATTGAATCCTCAAGCCTCAACCCTGTCAGCATTATTGGCAAGGCTGTAGCTTTTTCTGTTGACGCAGAAGGTAAAATCGACACTCTCATGGTGTTCAGCGTTCCCACAGGCTTTTCAAGCTGCGAGCTCAATGGTGATTTGTTTTCCTTTGGTGGCGAGAGCGTAGAGAGAGGCTTTTGCACCGATGAAGAAACCAAAATCATCTGCATCCCATCTACAATTCGCAGCATGGAAGATTTCGGCGTTCGTGTTAAAATCACTGATGGCTCCGGTTACGCGGTTTACGGCGTAACCTCATATTCAGAACACTCAGCAGGCAGTGATAAGTTTAATCGTGAACCTGTTGACATTCTTCTCATAAAAGCCGATATGGACGCAAGCCAGCCGTATCCCGTGTTGTCCGACTCCGACATTTGCATAGTAGGAGAGTCCACAGGAACTATAGATGTCGATGGCAATGAGGTCAGGAAGCTTGAAATGCTAAACGGAACAGAAGTGATAACAAAAATCACCTCCCCCGATTCCGTTGCATTTGGTATTGCCAAAACGCTTCGAATGGGCGATCTTATTCAGTATGTAACCGATGCCGACGGAAACATTGCCAACATCAAAAAGCTTGCTTCTGTTCAGGGACTTGGCAGCTACATTTCATCTGGAAATCTCTATGGTGTTGCATACGACATAACCTACAACACTTACGACCATATGAGTAATGAAATGACCGACCTTATCGAAATATCCTTCGAAAATGGTCTTGATAATAAGTTTATCAAATTCTTCACCACCAAAGATGGACAGAAAATATATCTCTATGACAGGAAACGCGGCTATATAGACACAGCAACCACAGATGATATACAGACCATTCAGCAGTCGGGCAGCGGAGCTTCCAAGCTCTTTGTGCTCACCGAAAGCAATGATGCTCTTGCACTTGTGATTATCAACGATTAAGGAGGGGCACCTATGAAAGCTAAAATTATATCATTGCTTCTTGCTTTTTCTATGCTTTTTCCGTCACTTGCTCATGCAGCTGAGGCTTTGGCTACAAATGCCGAACTAAGCTATGAGCTTGAAGCAATCACAGCAGATTCATTACTCACTGCTCCGCTTATTTCGGCAAACGGCATTAACTATCTTGCTGATTCTCTCAGACTTCCCCTAACAGGTTCGGATGGTTCTGAAATCTTGTGGGAAAGCACAAACGAAGAAATATTAGCCAATAGCGGTTCGGTGAAGCGACCTGCAAAAGAGGTTGACGAGGTTACTCTCACTGCTTACATCACAGATTCTGGTGGAAATAAATCACAAAAAGATTTTGTGTTTAATGTTGCTCCGTTGAATTTGGATATCGGCGGTATCAACGATTTTGGTTCGCTTGAGTTTTATCGCGGAAGCGATTTTTCCGATGATAACTGGAGAGACTCCAATGTGTTCATCTCAGGCCATGTTCCCAATGTGAACGATGGCATTGCCGTTCTCACCAGAACAGACCAGCGTTTTTATTGGAATAATGGCGGTGAGTCACTCGTTGCTTATGTTGAGTTTGTTATGCGGCGTAAAGCAAATGAGACTGTGGTTATAAAGCCCATGGCAAGCAATAGCACTGGTTTGAAACAGACGGAATTTATTTGGACTGCTGATAATAATTTTATTTATTATACACAGTCATCAAACGCCACTGTGCCACTGGGCGATGAATGTTCAGATAAATTGAAATTGGGCATATATATTAATGACAAAAATCACACTTATTCGCTCTGGATAAACAATGAACTGGTGGCAGACAGGGTTCAGATGACTACCCAAAATGGCAGTGGCATTCA
Organism: Clostridia bacterium; assembly: GCA_017549745.1. Taxonomy (GTDB): domain Bacteria; phylum Bacillota; class Clostridia; order UMGS1810; family UMGS1810; genus RGIG1828. Next base: position 5,375 of record JAFYUA010000258.1, read on the forward strand.
ATCTGTTAATTTCAACAATTCAACTGTCGGCAATTTAAGCTTTGAAAGCTACGGCTTCTATACAGTTCGTGATAGTGATGAAAGTGTTGCTCGCAAGGATTCTGATTTGCTTACATTAGATTCATTGCTACTGGCTCCACTCCAAGACGGCATCTATCTCACATCCTCGTTGAAGCTTCCAACAAAGGGCACAAACGGCTCTGATATCAGCTGGGATAGCTCGGATGAATCGGTTATCCAACCCGACGGCTTAGTTATCTTCCCTGTGGGGCAAAGCAAGGATGTAACCTTGGTTGCTACAATAACCAAGGGCGATGTTACTAAAACAAAGAGCTTTGATTTTAAGGTGGCTTCAATCACCGAAGAAGAGGCGGTTGCCCAAACCTTAGCCGACCTCACTGTACAAAGCCTTCTGACGGCTCCGCTGTCTGAGGGTATTTATCTCATAGATTCCTTAAAGCTCCCCCAGAGAGGTGTTGGCAACAGCACAATCACCTGGGTAAGCTCCGATAATAAATACATTGCATCGGATGGTAGCCTTGTCCGTCCTGCTGCACAAGCCGTGGATGTGACTCTCACTGCAATTGTAGCCAAGGGCAACTGCACCGATACAGAGGAATTTACTTTCACTGTGAATGTATTTATCCAGAAACTCGGTGTAGGCAAGCTTTACACGGAGAAAATCCTTCAGTACGGCTATATATAAGTCAAAGATTTCCTTCACTGCTTGATTCAAGTCTTCAAAGATGAAGGGATTATCTTCACAGTTCATCACATCGTCAGGGGCCGGTTGAAAACGCTGCACATAGAAACTGTATTTGCCCGATTTGCTCTGCTGCATGAAACCAAACTCATTTGCAAAATCCAAA
>JAFYUA010000259.1 GCA_017549745.1 Clostridia bacterium
AAAGAAAGCTTAATCTCACCGCACTGTACATAGCAGATTTCCCAGAAATCGTGGGTCTCTGCATATTCTGAATATTTGCCCTCAAAGTCAAGATATTCAAGGGCTATGAGCTCTTTCACATCCACCACATTGAGTATCCTGTGACGAAGATAGGTTTTCACTGCGCATCATCCTTACTATAGTTTCATTATAATAAAATACCCCATGATTGTAAACCTAAAATGTTCTTTATATCATACCAAAATATTATCCAAAAATATTTTTATAGTATATTTTATCATACCAAAAAAAGAAAATAAAGAGTTTTGCACAATAAAACCAGAGTAATCCGTAAGATTTCTCTGGTTTTATATCTGATCTCTTTTGATTTTCCATGTGGATGCTTTAATGTTTGTTATGTGTTATGTCTTTATAAACAATTATGCATAATATACAGGCTCTTTAGCGCCTTTTATAATAACAGGTACATCACTTTTGAAATGAACGGTAAATTTTGTATCATTGGGTAAACCAAGCTTTTTGAGAGATGCGCGGTTAAATGGGAATGCATCAGGGTTTGCATCATTTGGATTTAAGAGATTCTTTTTTGATACTCTGTATGACGGTGCAATCACCTTGATTGATTTTACCATATTGTTTATGTCTTCAAAATATAAATCCACCAGTATGCTTGCATCCACTCCAAGGCAATTGATTATTGTAAAATCGCAGTCTTTATCAGTCATATCATCAAAAAACCATGATTTCGCACCGAAGCTTTTTTCATATTTCTCTACATTGTCAAGTAGAATCTTTCGTCCGTTTGTTCTGGGAGAGTGGGGGAGCTTTAATGTCAGATTTCCTTTGGTTGAGGTATAAAAATCCTGCACATTAAGATTATATATAAGATGTCTGTTTCGTGAATGATATATGTTAATCTGCGCCTGGTATATTTCCTCCACAGGCACAATGCATGTGTGTGGGTCAATTAGGTCGTATGTGCGCTCGTCACCGCCGCAAAAACCATGATGGGGCACTTGCAAAATGTCTGATTTCAGATATTTCCCCCAACGCTTGGCAAGCGATGCAGGCTCAAAATAACCATCGGCACACCATAGGATTGTCTGACCTTCAATTTCCATTCTGATGATAAGTGACATGGGGTTGAGATCTTGCATAGGCACAAAGAAAGTGTCATCAGGTGATGAAAGCACCTCAAGCTTTGCTGCGCCAATATCAAAAATCTGACCGGTGTGCGCTCTGTACACAGGTGCTTTGCTTTTTTGAACAGCCTCTTCAAAGCGATTGAGACATTCTATTTCGTTTTTAAGCCCCGGCATTCTCTCAAAGCTTTTATCATCAGTATCGGGGAAGTTGTATATGAATTTTTGGATTTCAACCTCGTCTGAATATTTTTTGTCAAATGCGAGATAGCATCTGTAGTGGTCAATGTGAGGGTGAGTCATTATCCATGCTGCCACAATAGGCTTTTTGTGAGGCGATTGTTCTCTCATTGCATCGATTAGCTTGTCGGCATCTACTTCAAATTCCCAGCCGCCGTCAAATATGATAAATCTTCCGTCACAAAGCCTCAGAAGATATGACAAGCCATGGTCTTCGAGGTTAATCTGTGTAATCAGAGGTTGCACTTTCTCGGCGCACATCTCATCATCAAAGGTCCAATATGAAGAATTTAGCTCGGTCACTATTCTCAGTTGTTTTATAGTTGGATAATATGATGTCAGCACCATGCCGCCGTCTTTTTCAAACAACATGAATTTATTATCTGCAATTTCATAGCTTTTTTCAAGTATATAGCCCGCACAGGAAAGCTCAGTGCCATATCCTGAAAAATCGCTGTGCTCTATGTCGCCGTAGCTATACACATATGTATTTTTCCCTTCGTGCTCTTTGTAAATAAGTTTTCCAAATTTAATCTCGGGTATGTTCATTTTATTCTCCTACCTTAGCCACACATTTTTTTATTATTTGTATTGTTTCATCATCAATTTCTTCATCAAAATCATCAAATGTATTTGCTGATACATCAGCTTTTGTAAGCATCTTGTACCATATGAGTGCTGAGGCATATCTTCCTATGCCATACGACAGATGGAAGGTGTCTCTGTGAATAGGCGCCACGCCGTTTGAAATGAGCTCCTGCATCACCCTGCCCGATGGCACAATCAAATCTGCCCCTATTGCAGATGCTGCTTTTTCATATGCTTTTTCAAGGTCGGCATACATGTCTTTTTGAAGCTCGTAGCCAAGCATATTACACAGTCTGTTGCTGCATTCTTCATATGACCATGTCTGATGGATTATAAATTTAGCCTTAGGGCAGCATTTTTTTGCAAATTTGTGAAGCTCGGTGAGATATGGCTCATAGCTTTCGCTATCTGTGCATTTGTGACTTGCCTGCTGAAATGATATGTAGTCCCATTCACGGTTGGTGAGAGCTTGCTTTAATGTCACCTTAAAGTTGGTAAGCTCGCCGTTGTATTCAAGTTCATATTCGGCACTGTCTGCCATCATGAATTGATAGTGCTGAGCAAGCGTACATCCACTCACATACAGATTGCACACATTCAGAAGAACACCATCGACTCTTGCTATACGGTGCAGATATCTGGTTGAATCCTGAGAAAAACTGTTTCCGATGCACAAAATGTTCATATTCATTCCTCCGTTTGAAAAATCACTGCCATTGTATCATATGGCGGTGATTTTTTCAATATCTTATTCAAACTCTACATCAAAGATCGCAACTCCGCAAGGGGGAACTTTGGCAATGAATCCTTCGGGTTTTTGGTTTCTTTCCATGCCAATGAGTATAGAGTCTGCTTTGGCACCGTCGAGCTTTTGCGCATTGGGGTCTGGCGGATACACAAATCTCACCGGCATAACGGGATATTTGCTCACTGCCTTGACTGATTTCACAGCTTTAGTGCACATGATTTTGCTTCTCTTATATTGGTTCACTCTGTTATACACATACACTCTGTACTTGCCATCTTTCATAATCATTGGCAAAAGCTGAGCATCATTTGATGCAAACGGCGAAGTGCTGGCAGCATTGATGACCTTTGCACATACCTTCCAGAATTCTTCCGACACTCCTCTGAAGAGCATGTGTGTGATAAAGAATGAAGGATCGTCCCATTTTGCAGCATCAGTGCACTCGCAGATTTTTTCTCCGCTGATTTCGGTTTCGATACCGTCAAATGCAGAAGCATCTGCGTTGACTACAAACACGCAAAGCTCATATGTTGCAAGGCTGTCTTTTATGCATATGTCGCATTTGATGCCCGATTTTTCAATGTATTCATATGGTGCAATGCCCACCACGGGAGCTTTTTTGTATGCAAGGATTGCCTTTTGCTCATCTTCGCTCATGAGGTCAAAGTTTGGCGCAATTATTGCAGTGCTGAGTTTGTCTATATCCTCCACTCTTGCCACTGCACCAATCGATGCATTGCGGTTTTTGAGCTCATACATCAGCTTGTGAGTAGATGCGCGGCGGGTGTTTATATACTGCGTGAGCATTGCATTGTATTCATTGTCAGACCATATCAAAGTAGGGCAGAGCACCTCTTGGGGCAGGTCTTTGTATGCCAAGGTGGCGCGCTCTCTGATGGCAGTCCATTCATCCTCAGTGATACCGTCGCCCAAAGTCACCATATATCCGTTTATCGAATTGTGGTAGCCGTCTTTGTCTTTTCGATATACCGAGGCCTGAGCATGCATGGTTCTGTCGAGTCTTGTGGGAGCGTGATGCAAAATATCCCATTCCTCGGTGCAGTCTTTTACTCCGAGAAGAGCAAGCAGCTTGTCATCGGGTGAATATGCATTCATGAGCTGAGCCATAGTGATGAACTTGTTGAATACATCACCCTGCTCACCCAAAAGCTCTGTGCCGTCACACACTGCCTCTGCCACAAATATGTCCACTCCTGCTTTGTAGAGCTTTTTGTAGTCTATACCATATCTGTACAGAGCCTCAAACGGGTCGGCGCACCAAGCGTTATTTATCATAATCTTTTTGCCTTTTGCACGCAGTGCAGTAGCAATCTTACCCCAGAACTTTTCCCATCTCCACACATAGAATTCTATCCATTCCTGGCGCAGAGTATGCCATATCCATTCGTGGCGTGCATCTATGTCGGATTGCTCATCAAAGCCAAGTCTTGCTTTGATTTCATCGGGGTACTCAATATGAGAATGTGTCACAAACTGATCAAGCATATCTGCCGAAAAATCGCCATTGCATATTGAATGCTCGGGCGGACAGAAAAAGTCTGACACATGAAGTCCTGCAAAACCGTAGTCATCGAGAGCTTTCACTATTTTGTCACAGAAGAAATCCTCGTAATATGTACCATCGGCAAAACGCTTGAGCACATTGAGGTTCATTCTGCCGTTGCAACCGAAAGACAAAAGCTCGCTATGGTCACTTTCCCATTCATAGTGGCGTGTGTTGTCAAGATACACACCCATTATACCCAGATATGCATCAATTCCGCGTTCTGCGAGCTTTTGGGCAAGTGTGCGCAAATCATAGTTTGTCCATGGTTGTCTTTCTCTGAATTCGTTTGCCGGCACTCCGTAGTATGAGCAGTTGTCAGGATGGAGCACAAACTCCTTGTCCATGCCTTCGTGCTGGTTCACGATGTCTGAGTGAAATAAAAACACCGACATACTCTCGGGGATAAATCCTGCTTTGTCAAGGTATTCACCCACACCTTTGTCCTCTTGGTACTTGTCGAAGCCGATAAGCGGCATCCATATGCTGTGTCTGCTTTTTTCCATTTTTGATTGTCCTTTCTCAATTTTCTGATTTCCTATATTCCGACGGAGTCTGACCTACATTCTTTTTGAAGATAGATATAAAGTAATTGTAACTGTTAAAGCCCGATGCATAGCAAGTGTCTGTTACATTATGTCCGTTTTTCAGCATGTATTTTGCATGCGAGAGCTTTTGGTTGTTGATATATTCAATAGGCGTTGTGCCGAGTGTGTTTCTGAAAAGTCTGCAAAGGTATGACACACTAATGTGACAATGCTCTGCAATTTTCTTGGTGTCATCAAGCGAAAGATAATTTTCTGAAATATATTTGAGTGCAGTTTTGAGAGTATGGGGGATTTTGTGATCGCTGTTTTCGTTTTTTCTGTCGGCAAAAGCATCACTCACAAGCGCGCATATCTGCACAAGCCTTGAATATATTAAGAAATCAGCATGATTGGGTTTGCGTTCTATGATTGACTCGATTTTCTCAAGTCCCTGAAACATTTTGGTCATTGCCTGATGCCCAAGCGATATCAGATTGCTTTGACCTGCTTCTCTTTCAAAAAATAAGTTGTAAAACGGCGAACCCTCAGGGATGTTTTCAAAAAACTCAGGTGGAAAATCTATCTCATAGTAATCAACATTCGACAACGCATAAAAAAACGAATTGTATCCCTCACCGCTTCGTATGGTGATTACATTGCCGCACACTGGCGCGCACATGTTGTCTTCAATAAGAAAATTGAACTTGCCTTCAATGAAGATGTACATTTTGCAATAGTCGTGGGTCTTTTTGTCATACCCGTAAAATCCATCAGAATCGCCGTGCCAGTGCACATAGTGTCTGAAAATGACGGGGGTTTTGGCATCCTTGCAATATGAATACAAAGCGCATCTTGAGGTTGTGCGGCTGATATCGATGGTCTGTTTAAATGCGGTTAGGTTGCTCTGAAAGCTACTATTAAGCTCTCGATAATTTGTGCGAATATCTTTATTTAGGTTTTTATTGCATTTGTCCATGATTTATCGCTCCTTCCTCTATATTTAATATAACAGAATAAACCTTTTTGTCAATATAATTTATTGTCTGCATTTTATCATATATAAGAAACTTTGTCTTAATGAATTTTTGCATGAATATACATTTTTTTGAACTGATGATATGTCTTTGGTTAATTCTTTCATATTGTCTGATTGACAATTGCGTAAATTTGCCAATGGGATTTCTTGCTGTTCAAAATTAAATAACTATTGTGTAAAATCATGTAAGACAATAATGCTCTTTTGGTTTATTATAGAAATATAACAAGTTATTGTGACGAAAGGAAAGTTTTTTATGATAAAATATATGATATTGCTATAGAGAAAAAACAAATTATTACGATAAATGGATAGAAATTGTGCGAGTGCTTATGAGAGATATTTTGGAAAATTCAGCAGATAAGTGATAAGTAAAATACATCATTCAAATACTATTTGTAACAACATTTTGAAAATCGAAAATGTAATACTGTTTCATCCATTTGGAGTAAAAGCCATACACATAAAACTTAAAATTAATCTCTTTTATTCACAGATGAGGAACCAGTGAAATGACAGAAATCAAAGGAGTACCAAATGATATATCCACAACCAAAACAACAAATCTCTAAAAATGGCTCATTTACTTTTTCAATAACGCCAGCCGATGATATTCTGAAGTTTTGCACTCGGTGCAAAACTTCAGATGACATAAGCTTTGTAACTGATAGGGGTCTCGCACCAGAGGAATACATTCTCGACATCGGCGAAAATTGCATCACGCTCACTTCGGCCACAGAGCAGGGCACCTTCAGAGCGCTCACCTCGCTCTGGCAGCTCGTCAAATCCGAGGGCGCTGTGCTATCATGCACCACTGTGCATGATAAGCCTCAATTCGAGCGCCGCGGCTACATGCTCGACATCAGCCGTTGCCGTATGCCAAAGCCCGACACCATCAAAAAACTCATCGACATGCTTGCAATCCTCAAATACAATGAGTTTCAGTTATATATTGAAAGCTTTGTTTTCAAATATGACCTGATTCCCGAAGTTACTGATGGCTTTGATTGTCTCACGCCCGATGATATCCACGATATCGAAAAATATTGTAATGACCGTTTCATTGACCTTGTGCCCAATCAAAATTGTTTCGGTCACATGCACAAATGGCTCGACCGTGAGGAATACAAGCACCTTGCGGTAGGTGACGGCACCGAAAATCTCGGCACAATCAATCCTTTGCATCCCGAAAGCGCTGAGCTTGTCGACAAGATTTTTGCCTCGCTTCTTCCTCATTTCAAATCCGACTATGTCAATGTTGGCATGGATGAAGCTACAGGTCTTGGCAAGTTCCAGCTCGAAGAGCCTTGCCGCACCCAAGGCACCGACAATGTGTTCATGGACTATCTCAATGACCTCAATGACCGCATTGGTTCGCGCCATGGCAAAAAGCTCCAGTTCTGGGCAGATATGATTGTCAACTATCCCGATTCATTTAAGCGCATACCCGAAGGAGCCGTCGCTCTCGAATGGGACTATGACCTTATTCAGTGTCAGCAAATGGCTGAGCATTGCCTCGCTCTGCATGACAAGGGCATCGATTTCTATGTGTGTCCCTCTGTCAACACCCATTTCACATTCACAGGTCGTTGGGACCTCACCCTCTTTAACCTGCGCACAGCAGGCGAAGTCGGCAAAAAATACGGTGCCAAAGGCTACCTTGTTACCGATTGGGGTCTTGGCGGTGAGGGTCATCCTGCTTTTGGAGTTTGGAGCTATGTGCCCATGGCACTCGGTGCCCAATATGCATGGAATGTGGGCGGTGAGCAAACGGGCGAAGCACTCAAACCACACTTTATTCGCGGAGCCAAGGAGTTTGTCGATAGTTTCATCTTCGGCACTCATGGCGTAGCGGAGCTTCTTTGCCGCATGGGCAACTACTATCTTCTCGAACCTGAGCGCATCCATCTCGGCACCATGTGCGGCTCTGTGCTTCAGTTCCCGCTTAGTGTGAGAGGCTACTATTATTTCTATGACCTCAAAGAGTGTGGCGATGATTTCTTCTTTGACAATGTCATTCGATATGTCGAAGATGTACTCAGTGACATCACCAAGCTTCCCATCGACTCTCAGCACAAGCGCGAAATTGCGCTCAACACCAAGATGGTTGTTCTTTCAGCCGAGCTTTGCAAGGTGCGAAAGAACGAAACGATGGACAAATCCAAAGCTCAGCAGATGATTGAACTCATCGACTGGATGAGCAAGGAATATACCGAGCTTTGGCTTATGCGCAACTATGACGAAGGCAAGCAGTGCTTCCTCAATATACTCTCAGGCAGAAGAGAAGAACTTTTAAGCTTTCTTTAAAAATATCCCGAGTGCGATTATAATGCAAGAGCAAAATATGTAAGAATTCACGGCTACGGTAACTCTATGAACGGTTGGAACTCTATAACCGAAGTGGAAATCTATAGTAAATAAGCTTTATCAAAAAGCCCTGCCCTAAAAACGGGCAGGGCTTTTTGGTAATTTCGAATATTTATGTTCAAAAATTCATTCGCAATTACCATTGTTTTTTAAATTTATAAATGATAAACTTATGTTATCATAAAACAAATGAGGGAGCCTATATGTTTCAGGATTGCATAGAGCTTTTTGCTCATGATTATTTCAAAAATGGCGAACAGGTATATATTCACATAGACAAAGCCGATTCAAAATACACAGGCGTTATGCACAGGCATGATTTCATAGAGCTTGTCTATGTCATTTCGGGCAGTGCCCGTCATTATATGGGGGAATACATATATGAGGTTCACAAGGGTGACCTTGTCATAGTCAACTATGGCACCGCGCACACCTTCATTCCTCTTGAGGACTCTTCTGAGCCTTTTTCTACCTACGACTTGCTCTTTACCACTGAGCTTTTTGAAATAACCGACATCGGTAAATATGATTTTGCTTCACTTGCATCTTCCTATTTGTTTTATTCCATGTTTCCTGACAACACAACCGTCAACAATTCTCTCAACCTCATTCGTTCAAACTCAAAAGCCTTTCAGGAGATTTTAGAAAAAATATATTTTGAATATACCCACAGAAAAAGCGGCTTCATGAGCATGATAAGAGCCTACCTCATAGAGCTCATAACTCTTATATTCCGCGAGATTGACAAAAAAACCATCTCGGGCACCACCAAAGAACAGCGAGAGGTGATAAGCAAAGCCATTGACTATATGAAGCATCACTACAACACCCGCATCAATCTTGACAGCATAGTGTCTGATATATTCTTAAGCAAAGACTATTTCCGTCAGCTTTTCAAAAAAACAACGGGAATGTCCATAACTGATTTTATCCAGAAAACCCGCGTGGATGAAGCGTGTCGCATGCTCACTTCATCAAATCGCACAGTGTTTGACATAGCAGGCGATTGTGGGTTTACTGACATCAAATTTTTCTATAAAACATTCAAAAAAATAACCGGCAAAACGCCGAGTGAATACAGAAAACAGAAAGAAGGAAATAAATAATGATTACAACCGTAAGAGGAGATATAACTTCCGAGGGTCTCAAAAACGTCTTGCCTCACGAGCATCTTTTTTCCGACCTTCGCCCCCTTGTTGCACCAATCGATGATGAAGATTTCTACAAGCCGCTGAGCCTTTCCAATTTTGGCAAGGTCACCCGCAATCCATATGCGATTTTAGACAATGCACTCATTGGCGATGCAGATGTTGTCACCAAAGAAGTCAATGCCTACAAAAAATCGGGCGGCAACCTCATTGCCGATGTCACAACTCTCGATTTTGGCAGAGACCCCAAGCTGCTTTTGGAGGTTTCCGAAAGGACCGATGTCCACATTGTTGCAGGCTGTGGTTTTTATGTTGACGGCTCCGTCAGCGAGCAAAACAAAGCCCTTTCCAAAGATGAAATCAAAGACATCATCATCACCGACCTCACCAAGGGTATCAACGGCACAGACATCAGAGCAGGTGTCATCGGCGAAATCGGCACAGGCATGCAGATGAGTGACTTTGAAAAGAAATCACTCAAGGCTGCATCCGAAGCTCAGGCAGAAACCGGCTACGGCATGCATATTCACGCCTGCCTTTGGAATAGGGAGGGGCTGAACGCTCTGAAGTTTGCAGTTGAGTGCGGCGCCGATGCCCAAAAGATATGCGTTGACCATGCCGATGTGCTTCTCGACGAAGACTATATCCTCGGTGTTCTCGATATGGGTGCTTACATAGAGTTTGACGATTTCGGCAAAGAGTTTTATGTTGACCGCAAAAACAGAAATCTACTTTTAGGATCCTTTGCAACCGACAAAGAGAGATGTCAATTCATCAAAAAGCTCATCGAAAGAGGCTATAAAAAGCAGATTCTTGTCACCAACGACATCTGCCTCAAAAGCATGACCCACACCTATGGTGGCTGGGGCTATGACCATGTTGTCACCAACATTATCCCCATGATGGAAGACTTTGGCATATCAGCCAATGATATAGACACAATAATGACACAAAATCCAATAAGATTTTTAGAAAGGGGCTAATCTTATGAAATTTATTGACTGCAGTGCCGGAGTTGGTCTCGGCGTTGTAAACAGTGAAATCATCAACCACGAAAACTACTATGTCTACGAAAAATGCCGTCAGGCAGAATTTGCCGAGGATCTTCTCGGTGAGATGGATTTTTGCGGCATTGATGAAGCTTTCATTTATCACCGCAGCATGTATGGCTGTGAGGTAACCCTTGGCAACGAAATGACAATCAAAGAAGCTGCCAAGAGTGACCGTCTCCATCCCACATGGGCTATCCTGCCCCCCGTCACCGAGACGGAGTTTGCTCCCGAGGTTTTCATTCCAAAAATGAAAGAAAATGGTGTTAAGGCTCTCAGAGCTTTCCCTCTCAAAAATCGTTTCTTCCTCGACCGCATTACCATGGGTGACCTCATCGATGCAATGTGCGAGAAAAACATTCCTCTGTTTTTGTCGCCGCAGGATGGTTGGGAGCTTATATTTAACACTCTAAAAGAATTCCCCAAGCTCACTGTCATCATCACTAACTATGGTCTTTGGGGCTCTGACCGTTTCTTCTATCCCCTTGTTAAGGCATACAAAAATGTGTATATCGACACAAGCGACTATCAGGTTATGAATGGTTTTCAGGATTTCTGCAGCCGTTTTGGTGATGAACGCCTTGTGTTTGGCTCCAACTTCCCCATGGACAATCACGGTGGCCCAATTGCTGCTCTCGTTGGCTCAGGCCTGCCTCAGAGCTCCATTGAAAAAATCGCATCAGGCAATATAACACGCATTATGTCGGAGGTGAATCTGTAATGACAAATCCATCAGTTTTAGCAAAAGAATTTATGCAAAACGGTAAGCTTACCTCTTTTTCCGTTATTGATGCTCATACTCACATGGGCAGAATTGATGGCACATATGTGTCCAAGGCTACCTGTGACGAAATGATTGAAGTTATGGACAGAGAAAACATCGGTCAGATTTTCTGCTCGCCTCACTCAGCTCTTCACGAAAGCACCATAATGAACGCTGAGCTTGAAGTTGCAATGAAAAAATATCCCGACAGAGTAAAGGGCTATTATATTTTCAATCCTAACTATCACGAAAGATATCTATCTCATATGGACGACATCTTGAATATTGAGGGCTACATAGGCATGAAATTTCTGCCCACCTATCACAAATACCCCCTCGATGGTGAGAACTATCGCGAAGCTTTTGAATTTGCCGATAAGCACTCTCTCGTGATTCTCATGCACACATGGGGAAACAACGACCCCCACAATGCGCCCCGCCATGTTGAAATGGTTGCTCGCAAGTACAAAAACCTCAAGGTTATAATGGGTCAC
>JAFYUA010000260.1 GCA_017549745.1 Clostridia bacterium
AAAACGCTTGACCAGATATATGACTTGTTTGCAGTAAGAATTATCACTGACAGCGTGAGTGATTGTTATGCAGCGCTTGGTGCAGCACATGAGCTCTATAAGCCTATGCCCGGCAGATTCAAAGACTATATTGCAATGCCCAAGCCAAACATGTATCAGTCACTTCACACCACTGTTATAGGTAACGAAGGTATACCCTTTGAAATTCAGATACGAACAAAGGAAATGCACGACATTGCAGAAAACGGTGTTTGTGCTCATTGGAAATACAAAGAAGGCAAGAGCGCTCCTTCAAACGGTGACCTCGAGCAGAAATTCCAGTGGATAAAGCAGCTCCTTGAAATACAACAGGACTCCAAAGATGAAGAGGAATTTTTGCAGGCTCTTCGTATTGATATGTTCACTGACCAGGTTTTTGTATTTTCGCCCAAAGGTGATGTGCTGAGCTTTCCTGCTGGAGCAACACCTATAGATTTTGCCTTTAGTATTCACAGTGCCGTTGGTTGCAAAATGCAGGGCGCGAAAGTAAACGGCAAAATTGTAAACCTGGATTATCAGCTTCAAAATGGTGACATTGTAGAAATAATCACATCTTCTGCCATACATGGCCCAAGCCGTGATTGGCTGAAAATTGTAAAAACGAGCCAAGCCAGAAACAAAATCCACCAGTGGTTCAAAAAGGAAAATCGCGATGAGAATATCGTCAAAGGCAAAGATATGCTCGAAAAAGAAATCAAGCGTCAGGGATATGGCGCTTTGGGTCTCACTTCGCCGGAGTATATTGAAATGCTTGTAAAACGATATGGTTTTGCTTGCACTGATGATTTGTATTCCAACATCGGCTATGGCGGAGTTCAGTTAAATAATGTAATTACCAAACTCAAAGACGAATACAAAAAGAAAAACACTAACCCCGAGAAAAAACTTTTGGAAATCACTGCCGAAAATAACAAGAAAAGCGGGAAAAGCTCTTCATCGAGTGGCGTAATCGTAATGGGCGTTGACAACTGCCTTATAAGATATTCAGGCTGTTGTAACCCTGTGCCGGGTGATAAAATCGTTGGATATATCACAAGAGGTCGCGGTGTATCAATTCACAGGCAGGATTGTGTCAACATCTCAGCATTATACACCGACGACGAAGAAAAAAAGAGATTGATAGATGTGTTCTGGGAAGATTGCAAAGAAGATTTCTATCTTGCGCATCTTAAAATCGTTGGTTCTGACAGAAGCGGTCTTCTCATTGATGTGGCAAATGCAATAAGCGATTCCAAGGTCAATCTCAAAACTCTCAATGCCAGAACAACAAAAGATGCTATGGCAATAATCGAAGCAAGCATTGAAATCCGTAATACCACTCAGCTTGACAATCTCATTACCAAGCTCAATAACATAAAAGATGTTGTTGAAGTAACAAGAAATCATTAAGGAGTTTTTAATGAAAATAGAACGATTAGTGTTGGGCATGCTCCACACAAACTGTTATATAGTCTATGATGAACAAAGCAAAGAAGCTATCATAATAGACCCTGCAGATTCATATCCCAAAATCAAGGCTAAAATCCTCGAATTAGATCTACAGGTGAAATATGTTATACTCACCCACGCCCACAGCGACCATATAGGTGCGCTGGATCAGCTTGCGGATGACACCGGAGCACTTGTGTGTATTGGTGCAGATGATGCAACTATTCTCAATGATGGCGAGTTAAACTTGTGCAGTTATTTGGGAAATAGCTGTCCAACAAGCAAAGCCGATGTGCTTATAAATGATGGTGATAGTCTTAGCCTTTCTCAAAACACAATCAAGTTCATCACTACCCCCGGTCATACCAAAGGCAGCATATCAATCGTTTTTGATGATGCTGTAATTTCAGGTGATACATTGTTTTTTGAATCGATTGGCAGAACCGACTTTCCCACAAGTGACACTGTAGCAATCTTTAATTCAATAAAAAATAAGCTATACGCTTTAGACAGAGAGACTACAGTTTATCCTGGTCATGGCGAACCCACATCAATCGGTCACGAAATAGATAACAACCCTTTTGTATGGTGATAGCATGAAAGTCATAGTTAACAACTTAAATGAAGAATACGCTCTCAGAGAAATCATTAATGCATATTTTCCAAAAAGCAAAATTGAATATGTTTTAAAAAAATCGGATAGCGAAGACTATATAGAGGTTTCATATTCTTTATGCAATGACAAACATGTGTTCGTTTGTGAAGCTTCATTGAACAACAAAAAATGCAAATCACAAAACGAAGTGTCTGAATACAACAAAAATGCACTGAAAAAAGCTGTGTCAGATACTTTGAAAAGTGCCACGGGCATACACTTGCCCTGGGGGCTTCTCACAGGTATCCGCCCATCAAAAATCATCCGTGAGCTAAAAGAATCGGTCAAAGAATGCGACCCTGTTTCATATCTTACGAAGGTATATGAAGCAGACGAATCAAAAGCAATTCTTGCAGCAGAAGTGGAGAATAACGAATCGCAATACATAAAAACAAGATACAAAGATGGCATAAGCCTGTATATTGGCATACCATTTTGTCCGTCACGCTGTCTATATTGCTCGTTTACTTCACAATCATTGGCGTTTTCCAATAAGCTCACAGAGCCATATGTTGAAGCTTTGAAAAAGGAAATGCACGAGATTTCCAAAACTCCTTATATAAAATCAAGGAAAATAGAAACAGTGTATTTTGGAGGCGGTACTCCTTCTGCACTGTCAAGCACTCAGATTGATGACATATTAAACACGCTTTTTCGTTTTTTCGATTTGAGCGTGGCAAAAGAAATAACCTTTGAGGCGGGACGCCCTGACACTATTTCCAAGGAAAAATTAGATGTGCTTCAAAAATATGGAATCACAAGAATTTGCATCAATCCGCAAACACTCAATGACTCCACCTTAAAACTGATTGGCAGAAGACACTCTGCCGATGATTTCATAAGCTCATACAATCTGGCAAGACAATGCGGATTCACACACATCAACTGTGATATCATAGCAGGTCTGCCAGGTGAAACAGAATCGGAGTTTGCCAATACTCTTTCGACGCTGAAAAACTTAAACCCCGAGAGCATTACAGTGCACACTATGAGCATAAAACACGGCTCATATCTTGATATGAATTATGATATGTATTCTCTTGCGGCAGCATCTACCGTCAATAACATGCTCGATATGGCATATGACACATTAAAATCCATGGAAAAAATCCCCTATTATATGTACAGGCAAAAAAACATGCTTGGCAACCTTGAAAACATCGGCTATTGCACCCCAGGGCACGAATGTCTGTACAACATATACATAATGGAGGAAGTTCAATCAATAATAGCTCTTGGGGGCGGAGGCTCAACAAAGCTTGTGAAAGACGATATGATAGAGCGCGTGTTTAATGTAAAAGAAGTGTCGGAATATATAAACAGAATTGACGAAATGATAAGCAGAAAAAAACAACTTTTTGAAGCCTTTGAATTCTAAATTTCTGTATACAAACAAACTGACTTCGTGATTCTAACGAAGTCAGTTTGTTTGTATATTATTCAATATTTTCTGCCAAACGGAAAACTTTTTTATTTGTGGTTTTCGATAACTTTTTTCAGCATATTATAAAAATCATTTTTCACACTGACAGGTGCCACAATGGCAGCTCTGCCGCCAAGGGATGCAATCCAGCCAAAGAATTGCTGACTCACAGAAATTTTTGTTTTGACAGTGAAGCTGCTTTCATCTTCTTTATGCAAAGTGATATCAGTGCCGAAGCGATCGAGAACGACATTGATAAGAGAATTGTCAAAGCGGATGGTGACAAGTTCTTCTTCGCCCGAATACATCGAAAACATCTTTCGTGAATAATGCGCCGGGTCAAATCCATCATCGGGTATATCACGCACACAAGCAGAAATTGAGATATTCTCCATGCGGTCTACTCTGTAATGAACAAGTGCATTGTGGCGGGAATTGTAGGTTACAAGATAATAGTTCTCGTCATCCCACATAAGCGACAAAGGAGATTCGGAATATAGTGCACCATCTTTGCGATATTTTTTCTCTTTGCTGAGTGAATAATCGAAATACTTGAAAGTTATCTGACGATTTGCTGAGATAGCTTCGTGGATTTTGTCAACATTATAAAAAATTTGCTCATTTGAAGTCTTAACCCTATTTGATGCATAAACCTGAGTGTTAAGATTGTGAGCATTATGACGACTTGTGAGTTGTTCAATTTTGGCAATGAGCTGAGCTGTCTTTTTGGGTGTGATGAAGCGAGCAGACTCTACCGCATCAATAAGCAGCTTCAGTTCAGCTATCTCAAAGCTTCCCGAAGCATTAAAATAGCCGGGAATCCTGCCATCGGTGCGGCAAATATCGAGCCCAAAAAGATTGAGATTTTCAAAATCATCATAAAGGCTCTTACGCTCTGCACTGATGCCATATGAAGCAAGCTCGGCTATTATTTCTGACATCGTCATTGGATGGTTTTCGTCGGTATTCTCAGTGAAAATTTTGGCAAGATAAAGAATTTTGAGCTTTTGATTGGATTGTTTGGGCATATGTATTCATCCTTATATAGAATAAACGAACGGGCGGATATAAATCCGCCCGCATGGTGAAACTTATTTTACAAGTGCTGCAGTGTCTTTAGCAATCATAAGTTCTTCATTTGTAGGAATTACAAGAGTTCTTACAGTTGCATCAGGAGCTGAGATGTCTTTCTCTTCGCCTCTGATTTTATTGAGTTCAGGGTCGATTTTAATGCCCATGAAGCCAAGCTTTTCAGTAACTTGACCTCTTGTGAGAGCTGTGTTTTCACCAACACCTGCAGTGAACACAACAGCATCAACACCGCCCATTGCAGCAGCATATGCACCAATGTATTTTGTTACGCCATAGGCAAACATTTCGAGTGCAAGAGCTGATTTTGGGTTGGTGTCCATGGAGCCTTCGAGGTCACGGAAGTCTGAGCTGAGCTCGCTTATACCAAACACGCCCGACTGCTTGTTGAGAAGGTCATTAACCTCTTTGGCAGAAAGGTTTTCTTTTTCCATGATGAAGTTAACAATGGCGGGGTCGATGTCACCTGAGCGAGTGCCCATAGGAACGCCTGCAAGGGGTGTGAAGCCCATGGAAGTGTCCACAGATTTGCCGCAATCTACCGCAGCAATTGAAGAACCATTGCCAAGGTGGCAAGTGATAATCTTGAGTTCTTCAAGAGGTTTGCCGAGCATAGCCGCAGCTCTTTCGGAAACAAAACGATGACTTGTGCCATGGAAACCATATCT
>JAFYUA010000261.1 GCA_017549745.1 Clostridia bacterium
CCAAGGGTTATCTTCTGCTTTTTTAAAGCCGAGAGATACTTTGCCAGTTTCCTTGTCGAAACTCAAAACATATACGCTGACTTCATCACCAACAGAAACAACCTCTGAAGGATGTTTGATTTTAGACCAGGAAAGCTCTGAAATATGGATAAGACCGTCTACCCCGCCAATATCAGCAAATGCACCGAATTTGGTGAGAGATTTAACAATACCCTTGTATTCCTTGCCAACTTCAATGTTTGCCCAAAATTCTTCTGCGAGGGCAGCTTTCTGCTCAACCAAAACATTCTTGATGGAACCAACGATTTTGGTTCTGCCGCGCATTTTTCTGATGTCGATGATTCTGAATGCAACTTCGTCACCAACGATGGATTCAAGATCTGCAAGGAAACGGTCGCTTGCCTGAGAAGCAGGCACAAACACTCTTGCGCCCTTGCCTGAAACGATAACGCCGCCGTTTACAGCCTGAATAACCTTACCTGTGAGAATAGCCTTGGTTTCAAAAGCTTCTTCCACTTCTTTTGCACCTTTGATCATCTCGAGTTTTTTCATTGAAAGTGTAACTTCACCATCAACATCATTTACTCTTACAACAAAAACTTCTACTTCATCGCCTTCTTTGTACATAGCGGTGATGTCGGCAGTGGGGTCGTCGGTAACTTCGCTTGCAGGAACAAAACCATCGGACTTGTAGCCAAGGTTAATGCTGATTCCTTTCTCGCTGACACCCATTACAGTACCCTTCACTATATCCCTTGTATTTAAAGTGATCAGAGATTTTTCGTACTCCTCAAATTCTTGTGCGAAGCTTTCAGCTCCATTAATGTTTTCAACCATTTTGTCTATAACCTCCTTAATAATGCACGACGGTGTGGAAGCACCTGCCGTTATACCAATTTTCTTTGGTATATATATATTCTGAGGAAAATCCTCAAAATTTTCAATTTGAAAAGTATTGGGGCAATACTTTTGGCAGATAGCGGTGAGCTTGGCTGTGTTGGAGCTATGGCCTCCGCCTATCACAAACATGAGTTCTACCTGCTTTGCAATCTGCGCCGCCTCGGTCTGGCGTTCATTTGTGGCACTGCATATGGTGTCAAAAATTATTGCCGAACTAAAGGCAGAACGGACAAAATCTGCAACTTTAATGAAAGTATGCCTGTCCATAGTAGTCTGACAGACGAGGCAAACTTTTTCGCATATATCTATTTTACCATTAATATCAGATATGTCAAGAGCTATTATTGCATTATTTTCACACCAACCATTAATTCCCTGAACTTCGGGGTGGTTTTTGTTGCCTACAATGATAATTCTGTAGCCGTCATTGTGGTGCTTGTGAACAATATCATGTATCTTTTTTACAAACGGACAAGTGAGGTCAATCACACTTGCTCCGCTCTCTATGGCTTTGTCAATAATCTCTTTGCCCACGCCGTGAGTGCGTATGGCAAGAGTTGTGCCCGCTCTAAGCTCAGACGGGTCATCAATCACGCTTACTCCCTTAGCCTCCAATGACCTCACCACAAATTCATTGTGGATAATGGGTCCGAGAGTGGAGATGGGGTTTTTGCCTGCTTCGTTTTCAAGCGTGGTCACTGCACGATTGACTCCAAAGCAAAATCCGGCAGTCTTTGCAAGGATTATTTCCAAACCTTATCACTCCTTGCCAAGCTCACGAATTGAGCCATAAATTTGTTTGCTGATGAGGTCAATGTCCTCAGGGGTTGCTTTGCGCTGACCCTCGGGCAATGAATAGATGCGAGGCTTGCCTATGTTTACTGTGATGCGGGAAAAAATTTTGTAGCTTGCGCTGATATGTATGGGCAAAACAGGGGAATCCGTCTTGATGGCAAGCAGAGCTACTCCGCCCTTAACCTCGCCTTCGCCTTTGACCATTTCGCGCTGACCTGTGGGGAATATGCCAAGCACCTCGTCATCTTTGAGCACCTTTATTGCAGTTTTGATGGCTGCAATATCAGAGCCTGAGCGCTTAACGGGGATTGCCTTTATTAATTTGAGGATAAATCCCAGACCAAAAATGTGAAACAATTCATCTTTTGCCATGAAATATATGCGCCTTTTCACAAAGCCCTGCAAAAGCGGAGGGTCCCAGCAGCTCAGATGATTGCTGCAAAGAATGAAAGCGCCATCGGCAGGCACATTTTCGCTTCCGTTTATCTTCACTCTGAAAATCAGGCTCATAAAAGCCTTGATGATATAGCATAACAATTTGTACATCAGCATATCACCTTTCGTATAATGTCACACACAAGGTCAATCGACTGCTGCAGGTTGAGCTCGGTGGTGTCGGCAATGATTGCATCATCAGCCTTTTTGAGAGGCGACACCTCACGCGTTGAATCCTGCTCGTCTCTATATTTCATTTCGGCAAGAACTTCATCATAGCTCACATCTATGCCCTTTTCTTTAAGCTCTGCCAAGCGCCTTGTGGCTCTTGCCTCGGCAGAAGCAGTGAGAAAAATCTTGACCTGGGCATTGGGTAGAACGCTTGTACCTATGTCGCGGCCGTCCATGATGCAGTTGTAGCGAGCCGCCATTGTGCGCTCAGCATCTAAAAGCCAGGTGCGTACAAACGGGATAACCGCAATGTCAGAAGCAGCCTTGGACACCTCGGGCGTACGAATGAGCCCTGTGACATCGGAGCCGTCGAGAATCATGAGCTGAGCATCACCCGAGCGCGAAATGTCGAGCGAGGTGTGCGAAAGCATCTGCTCTACTGCATCGGGGTCAGCCTTGATGTCAATGCCGCATGAGAGAGCCTTGAGAGCCAAAGAGCGAAACATCGCTCCTGTGTCGATATAGGTAAAACCAAAAGCTTTGGCAGCAGCACGCGCAATGGTGCTCTTGCCGGCACCCGAGGGGCCATCTAATGCTACATTTATCATAGGTCTATATTCTCCTTAAAAAGTTAAGAACATTATATATTATATATTAAAACAGGAAAATACTCAATAGGTTTTTGAAAATTTTTTGTATTTTTCATAAAAAAATCGTCGGTTAATAAGGCAGACGATAACATCTGCATATATAGTTAATGCCTTTGGTGCATCTTATGGTGTCTGATGATGCTATGAGATGTGTGGATTCAGAGGCAGTGGTCTTTACATCAAAGGGCAAATCACAATTGCTCATCACTTCAATCACCGATGCTCTGCTGAGGGTGACATCTACCCTGCCGTCTACAAAAAGTGCCGTTTCTTCACCATTGACACACACCCACACACTGTCTTTGGGAAGCGTGCTTTGTGTTTGCAAGCTAACAGAAAACTCCCCCGTCATGCTCTCGGGGGCAGATGCAGGCACACTTCGCCTCACAAGTGCCAAATAACACTGCGACACAAAAAGCACTGCGCACACAAAAACAATCGTAAGCGAAAAAACAGTTTTGAAAACGCTCTTTTTGCCAGAGCGCAAAGATGACAAAAATATTTTCAAAAGCTCCACTCCCTTTGAAAATATTTTATGCCAAAGGCTATGCGTTCATACCCGCAAGATATGCGGTGGAAAATGCAATCTGCAGATTAAATCCGCCTGTGTAGGCATCCACATCAATGACCTCACCCGCAAAAAACAAACCGGGGCAAAGCTTTGATTCCATGGTGGCGGGATTGATTTCTTTGACACTCACTCCGCCCGAGGTGATGATTGCCTCGTGCACAGGTCGCTTGCCCTCTATGGTGAAGGTGAGTGATTTGAGAAGTGACACAAGTGCGTGGCGCTGCTGCCTTGTGATGGAATTGACCTTGGTGCGCCCATCGATGCCTGAGAGCTCAACTATAGTAGGAATGAGCTTTTTGGGAAGCAGGGCATCGAGAGAATTGATGAAATCTTTGTTTTTCTCTTTTTCAAAATCTCTGAGCACTCTGTTGTCAAGAGTCTTAAAATCAAGAGCAGGCTTGAGGTCGATGGCTATGGAATACTCGCCGCCGTCTCTTATGTGAGATGAAGCGCTGAGTATCACAGGGCCGCTGAGCCCAAAATGCGTAAACAGCATCTCGCCAAAGTCAGAATACACTTCCTTGCCGTTTTTCAAAAGGCTCACAGCCACATTTTTGAGAGATAAACCCATGAGCTCGTGCACATATTTTTCTTTGGTCACCAAGGGAACAAGCGATGCCTTGGGCTCTACAACCGTATGACCGAGCGACTCGGCAAAGCGGTAGCCGTCACCTGTGGAGCCGCAGCCGGGATAGCTGATGCCCCCCGTGGCAACAATCACGCTTTTGGCGCGGATGGTTTTGCCGCCTGTCACCAGAAGCTCAAAGCCTGAATCGTTCACTCGCTTTATAGCCTTGACTTCGCCCATGATTTTGTTCACACCGTTTTTGAGG
>JAFYUA010000262.1 GCA_017549745.1 Clostridia bacterium
AGTGAAGGTGTCGGTGCGGGAAATCTCGACCTGAGTGTTTTTTCTCACAGGTCCGAGCACTCTCACCTTTTCGATGGATTTGAGCGAAGGACCAACCAATGTAACAAATTGCTCAGATGCATATTCTCTGCCCATGAGATATTTGCTCACTGTGAGCTCAAAGCCCTTGCCAAAGAGAGTGTCGAGGTCTTCGCGTGAAAGATGGACATGGCGCTGAGAAACACCCACCTTTATCTCACCGTTCAATTCGGAGACAACTTCTTTGATTGTATCTTGAATAAGTTTGATATCGTACAATTGAGTTACCGCCTTTCATAGCTTTCCATATCAAAGAATTTGATAACTTCAGCGTGGGGGTTGGCAATGATTTCCTTGCCATAGATGGTGCCGATGCGATCGGCTGCGGCTTCGCCTGCTGCTATGGCAGAGTCAACTGCCGATACGCTTCCTGCAATGACTATGGTGACAAGTCTGCCGCCGAGGCGCTTTTCGGAGTGAACAAGACGAACATCGGCAGCCTTTACCATTGCATCAAGACCCTCAATGGCAGCAACCAAGCCTTCAATTTCCAAAAGTCCGATTGCTTCTGTCATATCTCGTCATCCTCCTTTGGCAAAAAGCTTTTGGGGAGCTTTTTGTTGAATTTGTCTCTGTTGATATCCAACAGGTAGCCCATTTTTTCTACCGTGTCGGCAGGGCGGGCTATGATGTGGTGAACTATATATCTGTTTTGAGATTTGGCATAGCTTACTGCTGCATCAACGGCTGCTTCCACTGCTGCAACCTCGCCTTCCATCTTTACCACCATAATAAGCGGCACAGGAAAGCCGGGTGCAAAAGGACGGTTGCGGTCAAAGGCGATGATTTTGACATCGGCTGCCTTTGCCGCTATGTCGGCAACTCTGACGGCTGTGCTGAAGCTATAAACCTCTATCATTCCAAGTGCTTTCATGTGAACACCTCGCAAGTATTATTATACAATATGGAGACCATCTGCCATTACACATCTTCTCTGACGGGTAAAGGAGTGGGTAGCTGTGAGACCTTCGCCTGTGGGACCTGCAATGGTGAAGGTGGTATAGCCTTCGCCGCCTGCACCTATGCCCGCATAGGAGGGAGCGTTTTTAACAAAGATGGTGGTCTCTACGGCTCTTGCAAATGCAGTGAGACGGTCCACATTTTTGGAGTGGATATGAGCCGAGTGACGGCATCCGTGTTCTGCCTTCACAGCCATTTCGATTGCTTCGTCGATATTGTTTACTCTGACAATGGCAAGAATGGGCATCATCATTTCAACCTGTACGAAGGGGTGGTTTTCGGCGGTTTCACAGATTATGAGTCGGGGGTCAGCATCGATGCCAAGCTCTTTGAGGAAGAGGCCTGCGTTTTTGCCTACCCATTTTTTATTGATAGAATACTTGCCGTCTTTTTCAACAAGAGCCACCTTAACGAGCTTGTCAACCATATCGCCTTTGAGCAGATATGCGCCGTTTTTGGTCATGTTGTCAATGAGCTCGTCGGCAATAGAATCAAAAGCAAAACATTCTTTTTCGGCTATGCAAGGGAGATTGTTGTCAAAGCTTGCACCTTTTACGATGTCGGCTGCTGCTTTGGCAATATCGGCTGTGTCATCAACGATAACGGGGGGATTGCCCGCACCTGCGCCAATGGCTTTTTTGCCTGAAGAAAGAAGAGTGCGTACAACGCCGGGGCCGCCTGTGGCAACAAGCATTTTCACATCGGGACATTCCATCATCATTTTAGAGGTGTCCATGGTGGGTTTGGCAACGGAAACCACGAGATTCTCGGGGCCGCCTGCCGCCTGAATTGCACGGTTTACAAGGTCAACTGCATAGTTGGCAACCTTGCATGCATTGGGGTGAGGATTGAACACTACGGCATTGCCTGCAGCAATCATGCCCATGGTGTTGCAGATAACTGTCTCACTGGGGTTGGTGGAGGGAGTGATGCTGCCTATGATGCCAAAGGGAGCCATTTCCACTAAAGTGAGACCTGCGTCGCCTGTCATAGCTGTGGGGTGAAGGTCCTCTGTGCCGGGGGTTTTGTTGGCAACAAGCTGATGCTTGATGATTTTGTCTTCTACTCTGCCCATGCCTGTTTCTTCAACACCCATGCGAGCCATTGTTTCAGCTTCTGCTAAGGTAAGCTCACGAATGTTGGCTATCATTTTTTCTCTTTGAGCCACTGTGTATGAGCGGTATTGCTTATATGCTTTCTTTACGGCAGCGAGTGCGTCTTCCATTTTGTCAAAAACGCCAAGCTGACCTTTGGCATTGGCAACTGCAGGAGCAGTCACATCTTTGAGAACATTTGCAACTATCTGACTGATGTACTTTTCGTCTATCATGATTACACCTCATTTAATTTATATAATGTTTTGCCAGGTTTCTTTGTCGGGGTTGGCAATAACCGAACTGTCAAGATACATCGAAGACTCTTTGAGTCTTTCTTTGACGGTGTCGATTGATGCCTGCACTGCTGCAACCTCGCCCGTGATGAGCATGTAGGATTTGCCGCACATGCCCTTTGCTATGCGCAGCTCTATGAGCTGAACATCGGCAGTTTTGGAGGCTATGTCGGCAGCTACAATGATTGAGGCTGCACTGTAGGTTTCAAATATGCCGAGAGCTGCGGGGTTGGTAACCTCGGTGGCTCCATAGATGGCGGGGAAGATGGAATCTTCGGGATTGCCAAGCACAAACGAATCCACAAGCTTTTGCGGATATTGGACTTTGGCAGCTTCAACTGCTGCGGTCACTGCACTGAGCTCACCCTGAATGAGAGCTATGTATTTGCCGGGGCAGACAACATGAGCTTCAATAAGCTCAACATCGGCGGTCTTGACCATGAGGTCTGCCGCAGTGATGCCTGTGGCAACTGTGAGATATTCTACCATTGCAAGTGCTTTGCTCATTTCTTGCCTGACCTCCTTTTGATGATGACATACATATCGGTGACTGCAACGACGGTGCCGTCGATAGACGAGTGAACATCACTGCCGAGCTTGCCCTCTGTGGTGCCGACGAGCTGACCTGCGGTGACCTTGTCACCTTTTTTGACAACTGCATCTGCCGGAGGGCCGATATGCTGATTGAGCATGATTTTGACTTCACTAAAGTCGGGAACCTTTTCGTCGAGGGTGGCGGGCACATAGTAGCCTGTGACACCAAGTCTCGAACGGAGGCGGTTCATCTGAACCTGTTTATAATTTCTGTCAGGCGATACGCCTGTGAAATTCGCCTTTTCGGGTGCTGACACGCCCTGCTTGCGCAGCTGGGCTCTCACCTCGTTGATGATGGAACGCGGTGAAAGGTCCTGCGGACAAGAATATAGCTCGCAAAGACCGCACTGTGAACAGTAGAACGAATTGAGCACTGCCTCAGAGTCGGAATCCATGCCTTTGGTGACAGCTCGCATAAAGAGATGCGGCGCTATGGGATAGCCGAGCAGGTTGCGCGAGCAAAGGTCTGTGCACGAACGGCACTGACAACAAATGCTCATGGCTTTGCGAATGTTGATGGCGCCATTGGCAAGCCTCTTTTGAATGATGGGGCTGTTTTTGGGCAACACCAAAATTGCATTGAGCTTTTTGGTGACGGGGTCATTGGGATATACCACATTGCCCGTCATGAGACCGCCGCCAAGATACATGCAATCGTCTGATTTGGCACCGCCTGTGAGGGCAACTGCCTCTGCCACTGTGATGCCCACAGGCACCTTGAAAGTGCCGGGGTTTTTGATCTCACCTGTGATGGTGATATATTTCTCGGTGACATTTTTGTCTTCTTCGATGGCGTAGTATGTATTGAGCATGGTCTCTACATTGTACACAATGATTCCCTCGGTGATGGGAAGCTTGCCGGGCTTTACAACTCGGCCTGTGGTCTCATAGATGAGGATTATTTCATCTCCTACCGGATAAACCTTGGGCAGGAGGGATATTCTGAATTCATTAAACGACGGAAGGTAATAGTTTACCCTGTCGATTGCTTCCTTGTAGGAAGGCTTGAGTGCAATGATAACCTGTTTTGCACCAACGGCTTCCTTTACATGGGAAAGAGCCGTCATAATCTCAAATGTGTAGGTTGCAAGGAGCTGACGGTGGAGCTTGAAAAGCGGCTCACACTCGGCACAGTTGAGAATGATGGTGTCGGCTTTGGAATTAAGCTTGGTACCCGACGGAAATCCTGCCCCGCCGGCGCCGATGATGCCATGAGTCTTCATAATGTGTGCAAGCTGGTCTAATTTCAACTGTACTCTCTCCTTTCTTGGCTGATTATGAACTAAGTGTATCAGAGCTGGTCTACAATGCCCACAATTGCTGCGTTAACGGGTGAATTTTCCTGGTTGCAGCCGATTCTTGCGGCACTGCCTGTGGCAACGAGAACAATCTCGCCGATGCCCGCGCCAACATTGTCGATGGCTACGATTGCGCCTGTGATGCCCATTTCTTTGGTGGGCTCTACAATCATAAATTTGTTACCAATGAGGTTTTCATTTTTGCGTGTGGAAACCACGCTGCCTTTGACCTTACCTATAATCATTGGAAAATCTCCTTTCGGGTGAATATCGGGCAAGGCGGAAAAATCCGCCCTGCCGTCACTTATTCTACTGTCTGCCTGTCAATTATTTGAGAGAGGGCAGAATTTTCTCAACATCTGCGTGAGGTCTGGGGATTACATGTGTAGCGATGATTTCGCCGAGTTTAGCAGCGGTTGTGCCACCTGCCTGAACAGCAGCGTTAACAGCACCAACATCACCTCTAACCATTACGCTTACGAGACCGGAACCGATTTTTTCTGTTCCAACGAGAACTACATTTTCAGCTTTGAGCATTGCATCAGCTGCTTCGATAGCAGCAACAAGACCTCTTGTTTCTACCATACCTAAGGCTTCCTGTGCCATTTTAATTTCCTCCTTTTTTTCTTTTACTACTTTTTCTTCTTTTACTGCTTTTGTTTCTGTTGCCACGCTTTCAGCCTTAGCTGCAGGTGCGGCGGTTTTAGAGCTTGTTTTTCTCTGTGCCATATATATCACCTATTAGTTCAAAGAAGGTAATATTTTTTCAACATCGGTGTGAGGTCTGGGGATTACATGTGTTGCGATGATTTCGCCGAGTCTTGCAGCTGTAGCGCCACCTGCCTGAACTGCAGCGTTAACTGCGCCAACATCACCTCTAACCATTACACTTACGAGTCCGGAACCGATTTTTTCTGTTCCAACGAGAACTACATTTGCAGCTTTGAGCATTGCATCAGCTGC
>JAFYUA010000263.1 GCA_017549745.1 Clostridia bacterium
CCGGGCAGCCACCACAAGGGCGTTGTTCAGCTCCTCATTCGCGACCTTCATCCTTTCACATTTTCAACAAGAGTAGTTTGTTTATCATACACTTTACAAAAAGGATATACAAAATCATCATTTATTCCGGGGAATTCTATATAATATTGTCCTGCATTATATTTGGAGCATATTTCTCGAAGCTTATTATAATCATCGCGAGGCATACCCACATCAATATCGTCATCCCATGGTATAAACCCATTGTGCCGAATTGCGCCAAGCGCTGTACCACCCAAAGCATAATATTGTAAATTTTCTTTTTCGCATACATTGTGAAACCAATTTAACATGGTTAACAATTTCTGCTGCAGTTCATTCATATAATCACGCTCCGTATCTGTTTGTGAAATCAGTTTTCGGGGTTGAAATATAACTTTTTTCGTTTAAATGGCATTTTCATCAAACCTACAATTGTGCCAACACCATATGAAATATGTAAACACAAGAAAATTAAAGGCATTGTAAACACATAAGGATTGAATTTTCTGTTAAGTGAAGAAATTATTGTATTGCCTACTGCGAAAATCGCATACAAGCTCCACATCAAAGCTGACAAATGCCAAAAACCCATACATGCAAGCAGAGTTGTCAATATGATTGCTAAAACAAATGCGAATGGCACCAAATGATATAATGATATACATCCTGGGCACACGCCAAGAGTAAGACCAATCCAATAACCATTCCCATACTTTTGTTTTATATTCTTTTTCAAACTGCTTCTTGCATATTGATATGACACAATCTGAGGGTCATAGCAAAGCTTATATCCGGCTTTGCGAATTCTGTAGTGCATTTCATTGTCTTCTGTGCGAAGCAAGTTTTCGTTGAAACCACCGGCTTTTTCAAACACCTCGCGTCTATATGCTGCATGAAACATCGTTTTAACATACATTTTTTTCTCGCTGTGTTTGCATTGGTTTACGCTGCTGCCAAACAAAGAGTTTTCAGCCTGAAGCAACATTTTACGCCACAAAGTCTCATCTTCAATCAAGCAAGGCCTCATACCGCCCGAAACAAATTCGCCACTTTCTATGTTAGCTATGTTTTTCTCGGTGAAATCACATGGTATTTGGGTATGTGCATCCAATCTGATTATGACATCGCAAGTTGAGTTTTTGATTGCCACATTCCATCCTGAAGCTTGTACTTTTTTGGGATTGTCAACAACTACTACAGACTTAAAGCTTTTATTATTAGACTTGAATTCTTGCATAATCGAATGAGTGCTATCAGTAGAAGCACTGTCAACCAAGACAATCTCAATAAGTTCGTGAGGATATGTCTGACTTTGTAAGTCATTTAAAACCGATGGCAAATGCTTTTCTTCATTGTATGCCACTACACAAAGTGAAACTGTCAACATAACATTAACTCCTCATAAATTTTAACTCTTCACAACTGCCCAAACTGTCATAGCCAAAAGCTTTATGTCATACCAAAAGCTGAACTTTTTGATATACTCAAGGTTATATTTCATTTTTTCGGGCAAAATATCTTTGACATAGGTTTCGTCTGCATCAGAAGCATTTTGCAAAAGAGTCTCCTCGTCTTTGTAGTGTATGCATGCAAGAGATGTGACCCCTGCAGGCATCAGAAGTGTGGCGAGCATTTCACGCTCGTAGCAATCCACATATTTGCGCACCTCGGGGCGTGTGCCCACAAACGACATGTCGCCAAATAATATGTTGATGAGCTGAGGAAGCTCGTCGAGACGATATTTGCGCAAAAATCTGCCTACTTTGGTGATGCGCGCATCATTGTTGACAGTGACGAGTGTGCCGAGCTTGTCGGCATTTGATACCATTGTGCGGAATTTGTATATTCTGAAAGCTTTGCCATATTTGGTGATGCGTTCCTGGCGGTAAAATATCGAGCCATTTGAATCAAGCTTAATGGCTATGGCAATGATAATCATGGGAAGTGCACATATGAGAATCATGCATAGCGACACGATAAAATCAAAACAACGCTTGACAAAAAGGCTTGTTTTCTTTTGGGATAAGATATCATAATACATCTGCAGAGAATCCGTTTTGAAATCCTCAGGCAAAGTCTGAAATTCTTTGAGAAGCATAAGTTATACTCCTATCAATTCTTTTACATTTTCAATCACATATTCTACATCATCCATGCTCATCTTGGTGTTGAGAGGAAGAGTGACTTCATTGGCAAACTGGCTGTATGCGTTTGGATAATCTGCAATATCAAAGCCGAGTTTTTTATATGCAGTGTGCATAGGAAGAGGCTTATAGTGAACATTGCACGCTATGCCGCGCTCTGCCATTGACACGATGAATTTATTGCGAAATTCTGTGTCTTTCCCTGCAAGGCGGGTAAGGCAAAGATGTCCGCTTGAGGTGTATGTATCGGTATAATGAGAAAGAACATCGAGACCAACTGCACAAAGCTCGCTTTCGTATTTTTGAATATATGCCTTTCTGAGTGAGAGCATATCATCATATCTTTCGAGCTGTGCAAGACCTATGGCAGCCATAATATCGGTCATGTTACACTTGTAGGCTGGCATGACAATGTCATATTCCCAAGCGCCAAGCTGAGTTTTGGCAAGGGCATCTTTTGATTGACCATGAAGCGACAAAAGCATATATTGTTTGTATAGGGTTTCATCGTCTATCCCGTCAATTGATTTCCATGTCACAGCTCCGCCCTCGGCGGTGGTGAGATTTTTGACTGCATGGAAAGAGAATGAAGTAAAATCTGCCACACTTCCGCTCATGCACCCATGATAGCTTGCACCCATGCCATGAGCCGAGTCGGCAATCACAATAACTCTGCCAAAAGCTTTTTGAATATCGTTTGCTGGCTCAAACATTTGTTTTGCAGAATTGATAGCATCAAAAATCTTGTCATAGTCACACATGACACCTGCAATATCCACACATATTATTGCCTTAGTCTTGGGAGTGATAGCCGATGCAATTTTTTCATAGTCAATAAAATAACTGCCCTCGGCAGTATCAACAATCACGGGGGTTGCACCCACATGAGTGATTACGCTTGCGCTTGCAGTATAGGTGTAGGCAGAGGTGATAACCTCGTCGCCCTCTCCTATGCCCAAAAGTCTGAGAGTCATTTCCATGCATGCTGTGGCAGAATTGAGACACACTGCCTTGTCGGTTCCGCACCAGTCAGCTATTTTTTGTTCAAAAAGCTTTGTTTTGGGTCCTGTGGTGATCCATCCGCTCCTGAGCACCTCAGTGACATATTGTATTTCCTTGTCTGAAATATCGGGCGGCGAAAAGGGAATGTTTCTCATTTGTGAATCTCCATTCATGCATACAGTGCAGTTATTTTAATCAGTATAACATTTGTTACAATCGCAAATTATTACAATTATCACAACTTATTATATTATATAACATTACTATACAAAAGTCAATAGAAAAACCCTGTTTCCAAACAATTTAAAAGTCTTTGAAAACAGGGTTTTTTGTCGTTTTATGAGCGTGTGGATTCGCACTGTTTGTTGAAGCTTATGTTGTCTCTGATATAGGTGGGCACTACCTTTTCAAGCACACTGCGCACCTCGTCATCATCACGATTGTCAACTGCCTTTTGCAAAAGAGCAAGCGACTCTTGCAACGCGTCATAGCCAAGAGATTCGGGCTTGTCTACAAATATCTTTTTGTGCTGAGTATGTTTAAGATTGTCAGAATTCATAAGGAGCTCTTCATAGAGCTTTTCACCAGGTCTCAGACCTACGATTTCAATCTTGATATCAACATTGGGTTTGTAGCCTGAGAGTCTTATGAGATTTTCGGCAAGGTTATAGATTTTGACAGGCTTGCCCATATCGAGGATGAAAATTTCACCGCCGTTGGCATAGCACGCCGCCTGAATAACAAGCTGAGCCGCCTCGGGAATCGTCATGAAGAATCTGATGACATCCTTGTGAGTTACCTTTACAGGTCCACCATTTTCTATCTGACGCTTGAAAAGCGGAATAACGCTGCCGTTTGAGCCAAGCACATTGCCGAAACGCACTGTAACAAAATCAGTTTCACTGATATTTTCCATGCACTGAATTATCATTTCACAAAGTCTCTTTGAAGCACCCATAACATTGGTGGGGTTAACGGCTTTGTCGGTGGATATCATAACAAACTTATCAACGCCGAATTTATCGGCAGTGATTGCAAGATTGTAGGTGCCGAAGACATTGTTTTTGATAGCCTCGCGAGGGCTTGACTCCATAAGCGGAACATGCTTGTGGGCAGCCGCATGGAAAACTATCTGCGGTCGATACTGTGCAAAAATCTCCTCGAGGCGAACCTTGTCGCGAATGGATGCAATGAGAACAACGGGCTTGTTGTCGGGATATTTTTCATTGAGTTCCATCTGAATGTCATAAGCATTGTTTTCATATATATCCACAATGACGAGAGTCTTCGGGGAAAAACGCATTATCTGACGGCAAAGCTCTGAGCCGATTGACCCACCGCCGCCAGTGACCATGATGACCTTGCCTGAAACGAGGTCCTTGATGCGGTCATTATCGAGCACAACGGGCTCCCTATCCAAAAGGTCTTCTATGCGTACATCACGAATCACATTTTCTTTTTCGGGAGCATCTACAAGCTCGCTAAGACCCGGGATTGTCTTTATACTACATTTTGTCTGACTGCATATGTCAATAATTTCTTTGCGTTCTTCGGCATATGCAGATGGAATGGCAAGAATAATGCGGTCAATGTCCATCTGCTCGCATATGCGCACGATGTCATATCTGCCACCAAGAACCTTAACGCCAAAAAATTTCTTACCATGCTTTGCACGGTCATCGTCGATAAAACCAACAATCTCAACATTGGTGTCACCTGCCGACTTGGAATTATTCATAATTATTCTGCCTGCATCGCCAGCACCAATAATGAGCACGCGATGCACAGCATTGCCAACAGTGGTATTGTCATGCTTCACTCTCAAACCAATTGCCTTGTGAAGCTCCTTGGCAAACATACGAATTACTGTCATTGACAAAACAGAGAGAATGGCTATGACAAAATTTATGCGTCTGTGAGCAAAATGAATTATCCCAAGCAGACGCAAAGCTTCGTTTACAACAAAAACCATTACAACCGCCACGATGTTGACAAGCAGAAACTTCACAAGCTCACCTGTACCGCTATAGCACCATGCAGTGGTATACACCCGAAACGCCGCAAAGGTAACCAAATTACATGCAGTATACATGCCACCGGTAAAAAATACCACTTCTTCGGTGAGGGGCATCTCGGAAAAAACTGTGAAATATGTGAGCAAAGTTGACATCAACACAGAAAGTATATCAAGTATAAAAATATATCTATTGCGTATATATGTTTTGTTCATATATTTACACTCCGCATTATATAATATTAATTAATTTTGAACTTTTTAAAACTAATGCTCTAGTAAATTATTATATCTTATTTGCCCTCTTATGTCAACTGTCAATTATAAAAAGCTCTGTTTTCGCAATGGAAAACAGAGCTTTTGGTGAGCCGTCGAAGACTCGAACAGAGTACGGTTAACTATTGAGAACTCTTGTCCAGATATCTGTGAGCTTGGCATTTCTACTCTTGTTGTAGGCAAAAATTTCCATTTTGTTCATAAAATCTTCGTTTAGCTCGGGATAACGGAGTGCATCATTTTTGACATTTTCGTCCAAAAGGTCGCGCGCGGCAGTGTTGGCTGTGGAGTAGCCGATGTATTCGGCATTGAGCTTGGCAATGTCGGGGCGTGACATAAAGTCGATAAACTTTTCAGCTTCTGCCTGATGGGTGGATGTGGTGGGAATTGCCATGCAGTCAAACCAGAGGTTGGAGCCCTCAGATGGAATTGCATAGGCAAGGTCAGGATTTTGCTCAATGCAGAAATATGCATCGCCCGACCACACTACCGCAAGTGCGGCGTTGCCGTTTATCATGTTATCCTTGATTTCGTCACCGCAATAGGCTTTGACAAGAGCGCTTTGCTCCTTGAGTGCGGCTTCTGCCTCGGCAAGCTCAGCTTCATTGTCACTGTTCATTGAATAGCCGCATTTTTTGAGAGCA
This sequence comes from Clostridia bacterium, assembly GCA_017549745.1. GTDB lineage: Bacteria > Bacillota > Clostridia > UMGS1810 > UMGS1810 > RGIG1828. The sequence goes on from JAFYUA010000263.1 coordinate 6,102, forward strand.
ACCGACACCATGTCGCGCTCCTGATTGAGCATGAAAATGTTGCCTTTGTATTTTTCGTTCCAGAGAATATCCCAATCGGTCACTTCATCATCTACCATGGTTTTGTTGTAGAGAATACCGATGGTGCCCCACATATAAGGCACTGTGTATTCATTGGTGGGGTCAAAATCGAGGTTACGCATGTTGGGGTCAATGTTGGCATAGTTAGGGATATTATCATAGTTGATTTTGTTAAGAAGTCCCTCATCTATCATCTGCTCGAGCATATAGTCTGACGGAATTACCACATCATAAGGTGATGTGGCGTTGGACACCTTCATGTACATCTCTTCAACAGAGTCGAACATCTCATACACAACCTTGATGTCGGGATTTTCCTGTTCAAACATGCCGACAACATCGGGGTGAATATAGTCACCTACATTGTACACAAAAAGCTTGGTTTTGGAACTGCAGCCGCCTGCAAAAATTGCAATGGTGCAGATGAAAGCAATGCAAAGAATCAAAGAAAGAATTTTTTTCATAATTGACCTCCTTATCCTAAAACACCAATGGGTGAATCACCCGTTTTGGACGATGAACGCTTATTGATTACAAACAAAAGTATGGCAACGAGAATGAACATGACAGTGGACAGAGCGTTGTACATGGGGTTTACACCGCGTCGCACACTTGAGTAGATATAGATTGAAAGGTTATTGACACCATTGCCTGTGGTGAAAAAGCTGATTACGAAATCGTCTATGGAAAGAGTGAACGCAATGAGCATTCCGCTTATGATGCCAGGCTTGATTTCGGGCAAGACAACCTTGCGAAAAGCATAAAACGGCTTTGCACCAAGGTCAAGAGCTGCCTCGTAGAGACCCGAATCGAGCTGCACAAGCTTTGGCAGCACCGACACTATCACATATGGCACACAAAATGTGATGTGCGCAAGAAGCAATGTGAAATAGCCAAGGGGAATGTTTACCGTGAGGAAAAGCATCATCATCGACACACCCATAACAAGCTCAGAGCTGACCATGGGCAGATTGGTGACGGCATTGATGAGACCTTTGAGCTTTTTGCTCCGAAAGCCTTGAATACCGATGGCAGCTGCAGTGCCTATGACGCACGAAACCAAAGCTGCAATGATAGCAATGGTGATGGTGGTGCCAAAAGCTCCCAAAAGTGCATCATCGGAAAACATCTGCACATACCAGCGGGTGGAAAATCCGCCCCAGTTGGAAGTGGATTTGATGTTGTTGAAAGAAAATATCATGAGAATGACAATTGGGAAATACAAAAACAAAAACATCAAAAACAGATATATATTTTCTATAAAGTTTTTAAAAAAATGTTTCTTCATGTGCTTCACCTTAATACATATCCATCTGCCTGTTGGACTTGTTAAAAATCTTCATAACATGCATCGAAAGGAATGCAAAAATCATGAGAATGATAGAAAGTGCCGAGCCAAAATTGCGGCCAACGGGATTTTTGAAATTCTTTTCGATGAGATTGCCTATGAGCATAAACTGTCCGCCGCTGAAAAAGTCTGAAATATAGAATGATGTGAGCGCGGGCAGAAACACCATTGTTATGCCAGACACAACTCCAGGCAAGCTGAGAGGCAAAATGACCTTCCAGAAAACTCTCATTTTGTTGGCGCCGAGGTCCTGAGCGGCTTCGATGACGCTATCGTCAATCTTTATGAGAACTGAATAAATGGGCATTATCATAAATGGTATGAAATCATACACTGTGCCAAGCACAACCGCCGTCTGCGTGTACATGATGTCAAGCTTGGGAAGTCCCAAAAGTGACAAAAACGAATTGAGCACACCGTCGGGCTGCAAAATGGTAAGCCATGCATAGAGCCTGAGCATCACATTCATCCACATAGGCATAACAAAGAGCATGAGAAGCCCCGTTGCCTTTTTGCCCATTGCAATGCGCCTGCGGTCACGATCGGCTATAATCTTGGCTGCAGGATAACCTAAAATGATGCAGAACACCACACTGAGAAAAGCTATCCACACCGAATTGAAGAGTATCTTGATGTACATGGGTTCAAAAAACTTGGCAAAGTTTTCTAAAGTAAATGAAAGAGTGCCGCCATCATCGGTGACCGTGAATGCATATAAAAATATGAGAAACATGGGTGCTATAACAAAAAGCACCATCCACACAAGGTGCGGATATGAAAGTGTTTTTTTAAACATTGCACTTCTCCGTATATCAGGATTTTTTCATTATGTGAATGTCAAATGGCTTTACAAAAAGGCTCACATCACTGCCCACTTCATATTTGGCAGTGTCATGCACAAGCCATTTGAAGCCGTTTGAATCGATAACCATTTCATAGTGAACACCCTTAAAGGTGACTGATTCAACAACCCCAGTGATTTTGCCCTTATCGGGGTCGAGGATATAAATATCCTCGGGTCGGATAACCACATCAACGCTTTCATCGGGCGCAAAGCCTGTGTCCACACACTCAAGGTCGGTATCCATGATATTTACAAGGCAATCACGCTTCATGATGCCTGAGATGATGTTACTCTCCCCTATGAAATCTGCCACATAAGCATTCTTGGGTTCGTTATATATGTCGGTAGGTTTGCCGATTTGCTGAATTGTGCCCTCTTTCATAACCACTATTGTGTCAGACATGGTGAGAGCTTCTTCCTGGTCATGAGTGACATACACAAAAGTGATGCCAAGCTCACGCTGCATATTTTTGAGCTCAAGCTGCATGCCCTGGCGAAGCTTGAGGTCAAGGGCTGCAAGAGGCTCATCGAGAAGGAGCACCTTGGGCTCATTTACAATAGCTCGCGCAATGGCAATACGCTGCTGCTGACCGCCCGAGAGAGAACCTATGGTGCGGCGCTCAAAGCCTTTGAGGTTTACAAGCTCAAGCACACGCCTGACCTTGGTGTCAATCTCTTTTGAACCAAGCTTTTTGATGTGAAGACCAAAAGCTATGTTGTCATATACATCAAGATGAGGAAAAAGCGCATAGCGCTGAAAAACTGTGTTGAC
>JAFYUA010000264.1 GCA_017549745.1 Clostridia bacterium
ATGGTCTGCTTGCCAAACCTTTGTCAGAGTGTGTTCGTATTCAGTCTACAAGTGGTACCACAGGCAAAAGGGTGGTAGTGTTTTACACCAAGCACGATATCGACATTTGGGAGAATTGCTGTGCCAGAGCAATCATGGCAGCCGGTGGCACCAAAGATGATGTGGTTCAGGTGTGCTATGGCTATGGCTTGTTCACAGGAGGTGCCGGTCTGCATGGCGGTTCCCACAAGGTGGGTTCGCTTACATTACCCATGTCTTCGGGCAACACTGAGCGCCAGTTGCAGTTTATGCAGGATTTGGGCTCTACCATTCTTTGCTGCACTCCGTCATATGCTGCATACATAGGAGAGAGCCTCAAAGAAGCAGGGCTCACCCCTGATGATATCAAACTCAAAGCAGGCATTTTTGGTGCAGAACCATGGACAGAAGAGATGCGCCGCGATATCGAAAAGAGTCTTGGTCTCAAAGCGCACGACATATATGGTCTCACAGAAATGTGCGGTCCCGGTGTTGCATTTGAATGTAGCGTTCAGAGTGGCATGCACATCAACGAAGACTATTTCATTCCCGAAATTATCGACCCCGACACAGGCGAGGTTCTTCCCGAAGGCTCCAAGGGTGAGCTTGTGTTCACCACTCTCGACAAAGAGGCTTTTCCGCTTCTTCGTTACAGAACTCGTGACATTTGTGTTCTCAAAAGAGAAAAATGCTCTTGCGGCAGAACTTTGATTAAGATGGCAAAACCCATGGGCAGAAGTGATGACATGCTCATAATAAGGGGCGTAAATGTGTTCCCGTCACAGATAGAGACTGTACTCCTCGAGCAGGGCTATTCACCCAACTATCGCATTGAGGTTGACCGCGCAAATAATAACGACACTCTCGATGTTTATGTTGAGCTCACCTCGGAACAATTCTCCGACACTGTAAAAGATATAGCCGTAAAGGAAAAACAACTTGCCAACGCGGTTAAAACAATGCTTGGCATCAATCCCAAGATGCATTTGGTTCCGCCCAAAAGCATAGCAAGAAGTGAAGGGAAAGCAGTAAGAGTTGTCGATAAGAGAAAGCTTCATGATTGATTGTGGCTGAAAGGAGAATGAAAATGAGTATAAAACAAATAGCTGTGTTCATAGAAAACAAACCCGGCTCTCTTGCCGAGGTAACAAGATTCATTGCTGACAACAACATTAACCTGAGGGCACTTTCCATAGCCGACACGCAGGATTTTGGCATACTTCGCATCATCACCGACAATCCCGATGCTGCACGCGAAAGTCTCAGAGAAGCCGGCTACACTGCAACTGCAACATCGGTTCTTGCTGTGGCGATTGACGATACTCCCGGCTCCATGGCTTCGGTGCTTGACATCCTCGCTTCTGCCGATATTGCAGTAGAATACACATATGCTTTCATGTCAAGTGCACCAGGAAAGGCGTATATGATATTCAGAGTTGATGACAACTCAAAGGCAACTGTAGCCCTCATATCAAAAGGCGTTGCAGTGCTTGAAAATGATGATATTTTTTAAATCAAAAAATGCACCCTTTCGGGTGCATTTTTGTTTCGTATTATTTTGCTGCATAAAAAGCTTTGTAGGCTTTGTATGCCATATACACATCAATTTTGCTCGAAATTTCATATGGCGCATGCATTGAAAGCAGGGGCACGCCACAATCGATGGTGTCTACATCAAGGTTGGCAATGAACTGTGCCACGGTTCCGCCGCCGCCCTGGTCAACCTTGCCAAGTTCAGCCATTTGCCATGCAACATCGGCATCGTTTAAGATTTTGCGTATCTTAGCCACAAATTCTGCGCTTGCATCCGATGTGCCCGATTTGCCTCTGGCGCCTGTGTATTTCAAAAATGTGACGCCTTCACCGAGATATGCACTGTTGAGTGGCTCAGACACACTCTTGAATGTGGGGTCCATTGCACATGCCACATCAGATGAGAGGCACATAGAATTGGAGAGAGCATCTTTGAGCATCAGTTCATTGTAAGAACCGTCTTGCTTGTTTATCAGATTTGCCAAAAAGTTTTCAAGAAATCTTGATTGCATGCCAGTGTTACCCATGGAGCCGATTTCTTCTTTGTCTGCCAGAAAGCACACCGAGGTTTTTTCGCATTCGTCGGTTTCGGCAATTGCCTTAAAAGCAGTGAAGGCACACACTCTGTCGTCCTGACCGTATCCTGCCACCATTGAGGAATCAAGACCAAGGCTTCTTGCGTTGAAATTGGGCACGAGCTCAAGCTCTGCACTTATCAAATCTTCTTCATCAATCTGATACTTTTCTTTGAGAATATCAAGCACATTTTGTTTGTATTTATCTTTTTCGCAATCTGCAGGAATTGAGCCTGCCAACACATTGAGCTCTTCGCCCTCTATTCCCACGCTTAGCTTTTTGGTCATCTGGTCAGCAGCAAGGTGGGGGAGAAGGTCGGTTATTGTGAACACAGGGTCGGTTTCGGCTTCCCCTATGTTGATGTCAATGACAGTTCCATCTTCAAGCACCGCCACACCTATGAGCGAAAGAGGGATTGCTGTCCACTGATATTTCTTGATTCCGCCATAGTAGTGTGTTTTCAAAAGAGCAGTGTTGCAATCTTCATACAAAGGAATTTGCTTCAAATCAAGGCGGGGGCTGTCAATGTGTGCAGCCACAAGATTGATGCCTTTGTCGATGGTTTGTTTGCCTATTACCGCCAGAACAAGGTTTTTGTTTCTGTTGATTTTATATACTTTCATTCCGCTTTTTAGCTCATCTACACTTTCAAGCTCGCGAAAGCCTGCAGCTTCTGCAAGTCTTCTTGTGTAGTTAACACAAAGCCTTTCTGTTTTTGAGTTGTTCAGATACTTGATATATTCATCGCAAAATTTAAACACAATCTTTTTATCTGAGATTTTTTCCCATGCTGATTTTCTTTCCATATTAAGCACCTCACTGATTTATATTATATATATTTTAATACAAAAAAACAAAAAATACAATAGTAATTAGTATTCAATTATGTTGACTTTATAAGCTGGCCGATATATAATCTTTATAATACTTTGTAGCGGAGAGTTTTGATACTATGAAAGAAAAAATCTATACAATCCCCATAAACGAAGCTTTGGAAGCTCGCAGCTTTTGCCCGTTTTGTTATATGCGTCGTATGCTCGAAGAGGATGCCATCAGATATACAGTGGGTCCTGCCATGATGGAAAGTGATTTCCGCATCATTACAAACGAAAAAGGCTTTTGCCAAAAGCACATGAGAGAGCTCTCTGCCATGAGCAAAGCTCTGCCGCTTTCGCTTGTGCTTCAAAGCCATCTTAACTCTGTATTGGGTCTATTAGACACTGATGTGCCAACCTCATCCAAATCAATTTTCAAAAAATCCGCCAGCCCAAAGGCAGCATTTGCATCTTCGCTTGAAAAGCTTGCAGCTTCCTGCGCTGTGTGCGAACGCATAGAGCACACCTTTTCGCGTTATATAAGCTCATTTATCTATATGCTCAAAAAAGAAAAAGGCTTTCTTGACAAAGTTCTTGCCATTGATGGCTTTTGCATGGAGCATTTTTCTGCCCTTGCCTCTGCTGCATCAAAGGAGTTTTCAGATTCGGAATATCAAAAGCTTTTTGTGCCGATAATCGCGCTTCAAAAGGCTCGTGTTTCAAAATATCATTCCTACATAACCAACTTTGCCAATAGCTTTGACTATCGTAATGCCGGCAAGCCAATTGAGGCCCCAAAAGATGTTATTCACAAATCTGGTGAGCTTCTAAACGGTGAATTTGTGCCCAAAGACAAAAAACTTGATGATATATAAACCAAAAAGCTGTGTCATACACAGCTTTTTATAATTCAAAATCTTCTTTTGAGAATTTTTCAAAATTCACTTTCTTTGAGGGGTGATATTTGTATATATCGTATTTGAATTTCTTGCAAGTAAAATCTTTGTCAGTTTCCTCATTGGTAAGCATACACAAAAGCTGCTCATCTTTTTTCTCAAAATGAGCATAGGCGCAAAGGGCACAGCATGGTTTTGTCGTTCCTTTGATTCTCATATCATCACCTCCGAGCAAATTTTATCACGAAATACATAAAAAGTCAAAAGTTTTCTTCCTAAAATTGTGTAAAAAACAGTTGTAATTTTCCGAAAAAAATTATATAATAGATATGTATGTTAAAAATAGTAAACTGGAGGATTTTATGATAGCCGTTTACATACTGTCAGCTTTGGTAGCAGCATATTTTGCTATGTTTTGCTTCTTTGCTGCTATCAATGTTTCACATATCATTGGCAGAGACCCTGCAGCCCGCAATCCGCTTGAGATTTTCTTCCTCTATTCAGGCATTCATGCAGTGGCTCATCATCGAATTGCCCACATGTTTTATCATATGCGCC
>JAFYUA010000265.1 GCA_017549745.1 Clostridia bacterium
CATAAAATGCTCAATGTGGGCAATTATCTGGTCTATACTCGGTCTTTCGCCGCCCAAAAACGGGGGATAAAAGTTGATGCCGCACACTCCGCCCCTCTTTGCAAGCTCAGAGAACTGCGCGTCGGTGAGGTTGCGTGGGTGGCTGCATATGGTGCGGCTAAGCGAGTGAGTGGCGCACACAGGAGCGTCATACACTTCCATAGCGTCCCAAAAGCTTTGGTCGGACATATGCGACACATCAAGAATCATTCCAAGCTTTGCCATGCGCTTTAGCACCTCGGCGCCGAGGGGAGTGAGCCCGCCTGTGTTGCGGTCGGAGCCGCCGCAAAGAATGTTATCACCATTCCAGCAAAGGCTTGCAAACCTTACTCCTGCCATGTGAAATTTTGTGAGCGAATCTATTGAAAAATCCACCTGGTTGCCAAGCCCCTCAATGGAGAGCAGGGCGGTAGCTTTGCCGAGCCTATGATTTTGGCGTATAGCTCTTGCGCTTCGTCTCACGGTTATGTATTTATTGTGCCTTGCACATTCTTTTTTGAAATATGCAATTGCCGAAAGCATGTCAGACTCTGTAAAGCTTCCCTCGTTAAACAGGGCAAACACCTGCACGCATGGCGCATATTTTTGCATGGTGGCAAGATTCACCTGCAATGACGGATGGTTAATGGAAAGCTTTTGCTCATACATTTTGAGCATGGTGTCACAGTGTGTGTCAAAATAAGGATAGCGGTGCATAAAAAATCCCCCCTGAGAACCATGTATATGCAGAGGACTCACGGAATATATATAATCCGAAAGGAGTGACTTTTGTGAAACGCTTTTGGCTGCACAAATCAATTGCCGCGCTTTCGGTGGTGTGCCTCATAGCCTTGCAGATGCATAGCCCATCGCCAGAGAGGGTGTCTGGGGCAGAGCAGAGCGTGAAGCTTGCCGTCATTATGTATCATGGCTTCAATTCGGGAGGCTCTGAGAGCACCTATGTGCTCAATGCTTCATCTCTTGAGTCCGACATAGTGTGGCTCAAAGAAAACGGCTTTGGCTTTGTGACAAGCTCTGACCTGACCGCTTTTTGTGACTATGGCAAGCCTCTGCCCGAAAAGTGCGTGATGCTCACATTTGATGACGGCTACCTCAATAACTATGCCTTTGCATATCCGATTCTTCAAAAGCACAATGTGAAAGTCACTGTTTCACCCATTGCATATTTCAGCGATTACCACACTCAGCACCCCGACCCAAACACTGCCTATGCCCACATGACATGGCAGCAGATAAAGGAAATGTCGGACTCTGGACTTGTGGACATACAAAATCATTCCTACAACATGCATTCGCTTCAAAACGGGCGCAAGGGCAGTGCCCGAGCCGAGTTAGAGAGCTCTGATGACTACAGGCTCACATTTTTTCGTGACCTGTCTCATGCGCACGATGCCATAAAAGCCGCCACAGGCAAAGCTCCCATAGCATATGCCTATCCCTTTGGAAGCTACAGCCCCGAGACTCGTTCTCTGCTAAGATGCTATGGCTACAGGCTGAGCTTTAGCTGCCGCGAGGGCTACAGCACCATCACTCGCGACCCCGACAGCCTGTGGCTGCTCAGGCGATTCAATCGCACACCTCAAAAAAACGCCGCGCTACTGCTTTCGGACTATTGATTTGAGAGCTTTTTTGTGGTACAATAGGTTAAGCAAACAACGGAGGGATAAAATGGATAGTTTCATAGAGTACATGATAAAGCAAAAAAAGACCGGCTCAGCTATAGCCCGTCAGATTCTCATCATAGCGGCGGCGCTTTTAGTTATTCTTGCCGTCACATTCGTTTTTTTGATTTTGCCGCCTGAGTTTATCTCATTCTGGCCGCTTTGCGTTGCGGCATTTATTTTTGCCGCCTACAAATTCATTTGCCGATTTGATGTGGAATTTGAATACATCCTCACCAACGGCGAGCTTGATGTTGATAGAATAACCAACCGCAAAAAGCGCAAACGCCTCATCACCATCCATGCCAAGTCGTTCACAGAGTTTGGCAAGGTAAAGGGTGCCCCATCTGACAAGGGCGCTGGTTATGCCTGAGTCATTGACGCTTCTGCACATTCTGACAGCATTGAAGATTATTATGCAGTATTTTTCAAAAATGGTCAGAAAATCAAGCTCATATTCAACCCAACATCAAAAATGATAGATGTGTTTCGCATATATGCTCCGCGTGTGGTAGGTGAGATATGAAAGATTTAAAAGCCATACATTCCGCCATAGTGAGCGTTTTTGATAGCTGTGATGATGCACTCGTCATCACACCGTCACTTGTGGCTGATGCAGTGGAAAAACGCTCCTCTGATGCTCACAAGGGCACTTGCGGCTCTCTTTTGGTGTGCGCCGGCTCTCGCGGACTCACGGGCGCGGCAACGCTCAGCACTCAGGCAGCTCTGCGCTGCGGCAGCGGTCTGGTGACTCTTGCTTGTGCCGACGAGCTCAATGACATATTTGAAATAAAGCTCACCGAGGCAATGACACTTCCCGTGCCGTCGCAAAACGGCTCTGTCAGCTACAGCGCCAAAGATGCGATATTTGCCAAGATGCATCAAAGCTCAGCTTTTCTCATTGGCCCAGGTCTGTCACAGACCGAGGACATCAGTAGGCTTGTATCTGATGCAATAGAGGAGTGCGCTTGTCCATTGGTTATCGATGCCGATGCGCTCAATGTCATCTCGCCCGAGCCCTCGGTGCTCAAAAGGGCAAAATGCCCTGTGATTATCACGCCTCACATAGGCGAATTTGCACGCCTTTGCAAAGAGGATAAATCTCACATCATCAATGACCCCTCGGCATATGCTGCCGAATTTGCACGCGAATATGGCTGCATTGTGGTGCTCAAATCTCACCGCACTGTGGTTGCATCGCCCGATGGCAAAGTGTATGCCAACATTTTGGGAAACCCCGGCATGGCATCGGGCGGCACAGGCGATGTGCTTGCAGGCGCCATTGCTTCTTTTGCATCACAGGGGCGCGCACCGCTTCTTTCTGCATTGGCAGGGGTATATTTTCATTCACTTGCCGCAGACATTGCCGCTGCATATTTGGGCGAATATTCTCTCATTGCAGGCGATATAATTAATTGTCTGCCTTATGCCATCAAAGAAACTCAGGAAAATTAACTGGTTCGGATAACTCCGTTCAGGTTAAATATTTTGTATCCGAAGGGGAGATAGCCTTGAAAAAAATCGCACTTGTTGCGGGCATATTTCTACTTCTGATAAGTGTCTCGGGTTGCAGCACTGCACACGAGGCAGAAAATATACACAGGCGCGTTCATGCAGCATATTATGATGTACCGAGCTACAGTGCCAGATGCACCGTCACTGCCTACACAGCAGGCGGTCAGAATGATTATGAGTGCACTGTGGAATATGACAAAGCCACCAATTCATATTCGGTGGTGTCAGATGACATGAAAATGAGCATAACAGGTGATAAGACCGTCATTTCAAAAGGTGAAAATGTGCTCGAGGCTCCGTCATCTGATGATGATATGTCTATTTTTGTCAACACCTTTTTCAAAAGCTACTATGAATCCGAAAAAACCTCACTTTCTGTGGCGTCAAATGACGATGCCCAAAGTACTCTTTTGGAGTGTGATGTCATAAATCCCACCGAGCACACTTCCTACATGAAGCTGTGGGTCGATAACGAAAGTGCCCACCCTGTGCGTATGCAGGTGTATGGCAAGGATAATTTCATGAACACCGAGATTGTGTTTGAAGAATTTAATTTTGTGTTATAAAACTTTGGTTTTGCGTGAATAATATTATCACCGTAGTGCAGC
>JAFYUA010000266.1 GCA_017549745.1 Clostridia bacterium
CATATGGCTTTTTATATGGAGAAAATGACTGTAAAGGATATGCATAAGGCAATGGAACAGACAAAAACAGTCATTATACCTACAGGTGTTGTTGAACAGCATGGCTATCACCTCCCGCTTTCGACAGACATATTAAATGCAGTTAAGCCGACAGTTATAGCAGGAGATAAGCTCAAAGCGGTTGTTGCACCATCGGTAAATTATTGTTTTTCGGGCGGTGAATTGTTAGGGACAGTGAATGTAAGTCCTAATACATTTGGGCTTTATATTTCAGAAATCGTTTCTGAATTTGTTCGAATGGGTTTTGAAAATGTAATTATTCTGTTGGGACATGCAGGTACAGACAATATAAACGCACTTCGCAACAGTCTTCAGATGTTACTCCGCAGAAATAAGGAGATGGCAGAAAAGATTTGCTTGTCTTTGGTAGAAGCGTGGAAATTATCACCTACATGGTTGTCGGGCTTTGCGTTAGAACCCGAACATGATTTTCATGCCGGCATGATGGAAACTGCCTTGATGATGTACTGGGCGCCCGAACTGGTAGGAACAGAAATAGTTCAGGATGAAGAATATTATGCCAAAATGATGAGAACAGATCAGGATTGGTTCGAAAAGAGAACAAAACCGGTTGATTCACCATTTGTTATTGAAACAGTTGGTCAGCGTGAAGAAATTAAGGTTGGGGTAATGGGTTTGCCTGAACGGGCAACAAAAGAACTTGGGGAAAAAATTTGCAACGAAATAATAGATGGATTATGTAAATTTGTTGATGAATTAGAAAATCGATAAACATTGCCTCACTTAATAAATAACAACAAAAACAGCATATAAATCGTTCGTTTCTTCCAATAAAGACCACCCTAATGGGTGGTCTTTCACTTTTACACAGTAAATGCACTTGCGAAATCTCAAAATAAACAAAAAAGTATTGCCTTATAAAATGTGGTATGATACAATGAAATTAATCAATAAAGAGGGCTGCTTTAGCCCCATTGATTTGATAGAGAAGAATTTTAAATAAGCGAGGGACATTATGAACAAAATCAGTTTGTACAAAGAATTTTTTGTTGAAAAGGAAAAAACGATTTTTTCCGGCGATACGCTGAAGGCAACTCTTTTTAAGTATTCTACCGGCATTGAAGCGGTAAAGCTTTCAAACGAGAAAGGTTATGTCACACTTTTGCCGTTTGTTGGTCAGCAAATCTGGGAGATGGAATTTTTGGGACATAATATGGTGATGAAATCCATCTATGATGAGCCCGAAGTTTGCTATGATTTTTATGGCGAAAGCTATGGTGCATTTTTAATGCATTGCGGTCTTACTGCTATGGGCAACCCCACCAGTGAAGATACCCATACACCTCATGGTGAACTGCCTATTGCAAAATATCAAGAAGCATATATCATAATCGGTGAAGACGAAAAAGGAAAATACATTTCTCTTTCCGGCAGCTTTACATTTAAGAGAGCGTTTGAACATAATTATGAATTTATGCCCGAATGCAGACTCTATGAAAATGCATCTACCATTGAAATGCATATCACACTGAAAAATCATAAAGACCTTCCCCTTGAATATTTCTACCTTTGCCATATTAACTATCGCCCCGTTGATGGCGCAAAGCTTATTTATACGGCAAAACCGGAAAATATCACGGCTCACCATGAAGTGCCCGAAGGATATCCTGAAGAACCGGCAGCTAAAACAAATGCATATCTTGATAAGTTGGATAAAGACGCCTCCATTATGAACACAATTGATTCCAAAACTCAAAGCTATGCACCTGAGATTGTGTTCACCTGTAAATATGATGCAGATGAAAACGGCAACGCACACACCATGCAGCTTCTGCCGGATGGCTACGCCTGCTATGTATCACACAAGCCGAGCGAGTTGCCCTTTGGCGTGAGATGGATTGCAAGAACCACAGATGAAGACGCTTTGGGCATGGTTCTTCCTGCAACTGCTCAACATATGGGTTATCTGTATTGCAAAGAGCATGGTTTGGAAAAATACCTGCAGCCGGGTGAAACCTTGACATATCATATTACAACAGGTATTCTTTCTCCTGAAGAAAGTAATAGCATGAAAAATAAAATTGAAGCCATGTAGTATATGAGTA
>JAFYUA010000031.1 GCA_017549745.1 Clostridia bacterium
CCATGATGGGAGTCTGCTCTTTGCCGTTTTCATCAAGATAGGTGCAATCCATAGCCTCGGTATATTTTGTGCCGAGCTTGAAGATGTGACCCACCTCGATGCCCTGACAGGTGCTTATTTTTTCTTTTTTGCACACGGGGCATGTGTCACCGGGTTCAATATTTCTGAAATCACCGATTACGGTTGCAGTGAAGTCTCTGTCAATGTTCACATTCTTAAAGTGATATTTTGTTTCGTTTGCGCCCACAACAAAGTTTTTCATAAGAGCCACTTCGCTGTCCACAAGCACATCAACCTCAAGACCCACAGGCCCTGCAAATCCGACTGCTGCATTGGTTGTTTTCACAACATCATCAGCCGATGCAAGCTCAAGCTCGATTGAGCCGAGGTAGTTGGCAAGCTTGGTTTCGTTTACCTCGCGGTCACCTCTCACCATCACTGCCACGATTTTGCCGTCTGAGTTATACAAAAGGGTCTTTGCAAAAGCTTTTGCATCAGTTCCCAAAAAGTCTGTGAGCTCTTCAATGGTGCGGGAGTCGGGAGTATAGATTTTCTCCATTTCAAGAAGGTGGGCATCAGCACTTTCGTCAGGTACGCAAGCTGCTTTTTCAATGTTTGAGCAAAAACCACAGCTGCAGTATGCAATGGTGTCTTCACCCACATCGGATTTCACCATAAATTCCTGCGAACCCGAGCCACCCATAGCGCCCGAATCAGCATCAACAATCAGATACTCAAGACCCATCTTGTCAAATGCTTCTTTGTATGCATCATACATGCTCTTGTATGAAATATCGAGACCCTGCTCCTCTTTGTCGAAGCTGTAGGCATCTTTCATGATGAACTCTCTGCTTCTGATAACACCAAATCTCGGTCTTCTTTCATCACGGTATTTAGTCTGAATCTGATACAGAGTCACAGGGAGCTGCTTGTATGATTTGATTGTGTTCTTCACAGTGTCAGTGAAGATTTCTTCATGAGTAGGGCCAAGGCAGAAATCTCTGTCGGCTCTGTCTTTAAGGCGGAACATCTCGGGTCCGAACACTTTCCATCTGCCCGAAACCTCAAAATATTCTTTTGGAAGCACTGCCGACATCAAAAGCTCCTGAGCGTCGTGCGAGTCCATGGCATTTCTAACGATGCCTTCTATTTTTTTGAGAGTTCTCAGTCCCAAAGGCAAATATGAATACACGCCCGATGCAAGCTTTCTGATAAGACCTGCTCTGAGCATGAGCTGATGGCTGGGGATTTCAGCCTCTGAGGGAACCTCTCTCAGTGTTGGCAATAAATATTTTGATAATTTCATCAATCTTTCCTCGCTTTATGTAAAATACAAATTATAGTATAACCCATTTTTGCTATTCTTTCAAGTGTTTTTTGCAATTTCAATCCAAATATTTCATGCTTTGGAGCCAGTTTTTGAGATTTTCGGGCCACATATCAGAGTGCGGCACCATAGGGGTGGGGGAGTTGCCGTTTGCAAGACCTATTCCATGCACTCCATGGTTAAAGATGTGCAGGTCAAAAGGCACATCATATCTTGACAATGCACTTGCCATAAGCAGCGAGTTCTCCACGGGAACTCCCTGGTCTGCTGCTGTGTGGAAAAGGAAGGTTGGGGGAGTGGCGGAGTCCACATTTTTGTCTATCGAAAGCTCTACTTCACTTTTTGGACTCCTGTCATCAGACAAATTCTCAAAGCTGCCCCTGTGAGCATATTCGCAGCACGAAATAACGGGATAGCAGAGCACCATAAAATCGGGCTTTGAGCTTTGGGTGTCTATTTCGTCCTGAGGCTCATAACCGAAATCACCCTTAAATGTGCCTGCACTGCCTGCAAGGTGACCGCCTGCAGAAAAGCCCATAATGCCTA
>JAFYUA010000267.1 GCA_017549745.1 Clostridia bacterium
GTGAGAGTGTAGACAAACTCATCGCCTATCTTGAATTCTTCCACGCTCTTGATGTCTACAAGCGAGTGGAGATACTCCTGAAGCTCAAAATACTGAACATCGACGCTCTGCGACACCACCTGACTGAGCGTGGGATAATTGGGGCTCTGCTTTAAGTTTTTGAGAGCAAACAAAATGATGAGCTTGGTTTCATAATCATCGGGTTTGTAAAGAAAAGGCTGCAATACAATTCACTCCTACTTCTAAAAAAAGGTCTGAAAAAAATCATAAGATTTTTTACAGACCCTTTTACATCAATTATGCAAGATACGGAGCAAGCTCTGCACCGATAGCATCTGCATCATCTGTATGAACCTGTACCTCAATGGGTTTGGTAAGGTCAAGACTGAAAATGCCCATGATAGATTTTGCATCGACAACATATCTGTCGGAAATTAAATCGATATCAAAGTCATATTTGCTCACAATGTTGACAAAATTTTTGACATCGCCTATGGAGCTGATTTTTACATTAAATGATTTCATTATTATAACCTCCTATGTTAATTTCATTATTAATAATACAACTAAATTATACCAATGTCAAGTCAATTTAAAAAAGCTTGAAAATATTTGTAAATAGTGTATAATATATTGTAGCCGAAAGGGAATAATCCGAACCTGCCTCAAAGCATTGAAAACAGGCTTTTTCTTCGTTGTCGCTTATCAGTATACCTCGTATTACTGAAAGCTTCCGCCTCGAAAAATCACCATTTTCAATACTTTGAGGTTCGATGAATTTTGAAAATAGCAAATTTTATGATAGAATGAGTCAAAAACGCAGGGAATATTGAACATATTTTCGAGGCTTTTGACGAAATTATATCGAAAATTTGCATTTTCAAAACGAGTTCGGATTACTCTCTTTCGGCTAACCAAACAACATTATTCCAAGGAGATTCACGCATGAAAACAGTGGCATTCTGCACCCTCGGCTGCAAGGTCAACCAATATGAAACCGAGGCAATGATAACCCTATTTAAAGACAAAGGCTATGAAATAAAAAGCTTTGACGATATATGTGACATTTATGTCATCAACACCTGCACAGTCACGCTCACAGGCGAGCGCAAATCGCGCCAGATGATAGGCAGAGCTCACAAGAAAAACCCCGATGCGCTCATTGTCGTGGTGGGTTGCTACTCTCAGGTGGCACCCGAAAAGGTAAAAAAGCTGCCTGGTGTGTCGCTTGTGATTGGCACCAAAGAGCGCGCCCGTATTGTGGAGCTTGTAGAGCATACCATGCGCTCAAAAGAGCCTCAGGTGAGAGTGAATGACATCATGAAGGAGCGCTCATACGAAGAACTCTGGATATCCACCTATGAAGACAAGACAAGAGCTTTTGTCAAAATTGAAGAGGGCTGCACCGAATTTTGCTCATATTGCATCATTCCATATGCCAGAGGTCCTGTGAGAAGCCGTAGCGAAGAGAGCATCACCAAAGAAGTGACCGCGCTTGCGCAAAACGGCTACAAAGAAATCGTGCTCACTGGCATACACATTGGCTCATATGGCAAAGACCTCGGCGGCAAGACGCTGCTCGATGCCATAAAAGCCGCAGCCTGCGTGGATGGCATAGAACGCATCCGTCTTGGCTCGGTGGAGCCGCGAGTGCTGACCGACGAATTTGTGAGCGAGATTTGCAAGATGGACAAAATATGCGACCATTTTCATGTGTCGCTGCAAAGCGGCTGTGATAGCACTCTAAGGCGCATGAACAGAAAATATAGCACTGACGAATACCAAGCCGCAATCGCAAGGCTGCGCGCAGCATTCCCAACCCCTGCCATCACCACTGACATCATAACAGGCTTCCCCGGTGAAACCGAGGCTGATTTCCACTCTTCGCTTGAGTTTATGAAAAAAATAGCATTCAGCGAGGTGCATGTGTTCCCCTATTCACCCAGAGAGGGCACCAAAGCCGCCATGATGGACAATCAGGTGCCAAAGCAGGTGCGCGAGGAGCGTGCCCGCATCATGATTGCCGAGGCGCAAAAGCTGCACCAAGAGTATCTGAGCTCGTTTGTGGGAAAGAGGCGCGAGGTGCTCTTTGAGCGCGAGGTGGCAAGCGGTGAATATGAAGGCCACATGACAAATTATATTAAGGTGAGAGTGAAATATGACAAAAACATTGCTCACAAAATAGAAAATGTGACGCTCACAGGCTTTGACAAATCGACTATGATTGGCGAGATATAAAAAACAGGCTTATAGGATTCGACCTATAAGCCTGTTTTGATTATATCTTGAATATGCCAAGCACATCGAGCACCGATGTCACAAGAATCAATATGATGCACACAGGTGCAAAATATTTGATGACTATATCAAAAAGTGTTCTTGATTTGAAGCCGTGACCCGAAGCCATTACTTCGTCGGCAATTGATTTTGGTTTGAGCACATAGCCCACAAACACACAGGTGAGAAGCGCAACTACGGGCATGAGCACACTGTTGCTGATGAAATCGAAGAAATCGAGGAAAGCAAAGCCCATCACTGTGATGTGGCTCCACACTCCGTTGCCGAGTGATGATGGCGGACCAAGGAGAATACAACCTGCAAAAACAATTGCGCAGGTGGTTTTGCGGCTCCATTTGAATTTGTCCATAAACACAGAAACCACCGTCTCCATGAGTGATATGGAAGATGTGAGAGCTGCAAAAAGCACCATGACAAAGAATGCCGCGCCCACTATGTGACCGCCTGCCATCTTGTCAAAAAGCTGAGGTAGCACAATGAACATGAGACCGGGGCCTTTGCTCAGGAGCTGGTCGGGGTCGCCCACTGCAAAGATTGAGGGGATAATCATGAGTCCTGCAAGAAAGGCAATGCCTGTGTCGAAGATTTCGATGTGGCGAACTGCTGATTCGATGGATTCCTCTTTTTTCATATATGAGCCATAGGTAATCATTATGCCCATGGCAAGTGACATTGAGTAAAATAGCTGACCCATTGCAGCAAGCACAGTTTTTACTGAAAAATGGTCAAAATCGGGCACTACATAATAAAGCAGGCCGTCAATGGCGCCGTCCATGCAAAGAGCATAGATTGCAATGAATACGGAAAGAAGCACAAGAACGGGCATCATAATTTTGCTCACCTTTTCGATGCCTTTTTCAACGCCAAACCACACTATCACAGCAGTGAGACCAACAAAGAGTGAAAACCAGCCTATAGGCTCCCACACCGATGTGATGAAATCGCCAAAATAAGTGTCTGACGCCGCATTGGCGCCATTGCCGCTTACAAATGCAACAAAGAACTTGGCAACCCAACCGCCGATTACAGAGTAGTAGGGCAATATGATGATGGGCACAATTGCGGCAAGGTAGCCTACAAATGCCCATTTTTTGCTCAAATATTTAAAGGCGCCTATGGCACTGAGGCCTGTTTTTCTGCCAATGGCAATCTCGGCTGTCATGAGAGCAAAGCCAAAGGTCACTGCAAGCACAAGATACACCAAAAGGAAAATTCCTCCGCCGTATTGCGCCGCAAGATAAGGAAAACGCCATATATTGCCAAGACCTACCGCAGAGCCTGCGGCTGCCATGATAAATCCGAGCTTGCCTGTGAAGCTGCTTCTTTGTTTGTCCATAAGTTTTATCCTCCGTTGAGCAGTTGCGTTAATATCCGAACCCGTTTTGGGTGCGTGTTTTTACGCCACTGCTTTGTTAAAATACTCGCAAATGCGTCAGCATTAGCTCCGTTTTTGCCTTGCATTGTCGCAAAAACACAGCACCGAAAATTCTTTGAACCTAAAACAAGAAAAAATTGTGACTTTTCAAGGCGACAGGTCGAAGGAATACTGGCGTATTTCGAGACCGACAACGAAGAAAAGGTGCTATTTTTTCTTGTTTTAGGCGAGTTCGGATACTAACACAACTGCTTAATTCCAGTAATCTACCTTATGAGGCAGGTCAATATCTTTTGCGTGAAACACAGGGTCTTTGCCTGCTTTGCGCTGAGAGTCATAGTCTCTGAGTGCTCTTATCACATATTTGCCCAATATGAGAATAACGGGCATGTTGATGATGGTCATTGCGCCCATGGTGACATCGGCAATATTCCAAAGCAGGTCGGCACTGAGCCCTGCACCTGCAAAGATGACAAGCGCTGCAATGATGTGCGATGCTGCCTGAGTCTTTTTGCCGGGCACCTTGCCGAGAATGTAGATGAGAGCTTTGTCCACATAGAAAAGATTGCCGAGA
>JAFYUA010000268.1 GCA_017549745.1 Clostridia bacterium
GAGGGTGCCATTGATTTTAACCTCAGCTATGATATCGTCGGTCAAAATATTTTGCTCGTCGATGACATCTACACCACCGGCTCTACTGCCGATGAATGCTGCAAAATTCTCAGAATGCACGGCGCTACCAAAGTCACCGTACTTGCCGCCTGCTTTGCTGACATGAAAGGAGACGATTATTATGCCGATGCAGATAACCTCACTGTCTAAAAGCTTTGGCGTTGACCTTATTTTAGAAAACATATCCATGAACATTGCCGACAACGAAAAGGTAGGTCTCATAGGCGCAAATGGCGCAGGCAAAACCACTCTTTTGCGCATCATATCAGGCGAGCTTTCCTATGATAGCGGCAGCATATTCACTCCCAAGGACGCCGAGATAGGCTTTCTCAGGCAAAACGCAGTAGATGACACCACCAACACCATGTGGGAAGATGTGATGAGCATTTTTTCAGATGTCACATCTTTGGAGCAGGAGATGAGAGCTCTTGAAAATAAAATGGCAGACCAGAGCCTTTCAGAGGATGAGCGCTCTGATGTCATGAATGCATATTCGCGCGTGAGCGCAGCTTTTGAAGCCAAAGGTGGCTTTGATATTAACACCAAAATCAAAACTGTGCTAAACGGCATGGGATTTGATGGCTTCGATGTCAAAAACAAACGCGTCAACACTCTAAGCGGCGGCGAAAAAACCAAATTTGCCTTTGCCAAGCTCCTCCTTCGCAGCCCTGCAGTTCTTCTTTTGGATGAGCCCACCAACCACCTCGACTTTCGCACTATGCAATGGCTTGAAGGCTATCTAAAATCATATAGAGGCATGATAATAGCTGTGTCGCATGACCGCTATTTTCTCGATAGCTTGTGCGATACCATCTATGAAATTGAAAGAAACAAATGTACCCGCTACGGCGGCAACTATTCTGCATATCTTGACGCAAAAGAAAAAAACTATGAAATCGAGCTGAGGCACTACGAAGCTCAGCAAGAAGAGATAAAGAAGCTCGAAGATTATGTTGCGCGCAACAAAGCCCGTGCTTCCACTGCCAAAATGGCAAAGAGCAAGCAAAAGGCAATAGACCGCATTGAGGTCATCGAAAAACCCGTGCTTATGAACAAAGCATGCCGATTCAAATTTGAACTTGAGTATCCGTCATACAAAGATGTTCTGATTTGTGAAGATATGCAGCTAAGTGTAAATGCAGGCGGAATTTTGCGCACCATTGCCCAAGGCATCAACATAGACATCAAACGCGGCGAAAAGGTTGCCATAATAGGGGCAAATGGTGTAGGGAAATCCACGCTGCTAAAAACCCTCATAGGCATCAACACCAATCATGGCGGCAGCTTTGAGTTTGGCAGAAATGTCGAGACAAGCTACTATGACCAGGAACAAAAGCTTTTGCACGAAAAGAGCACAGTTCTCGACGAAGTGTGGAATCGTTTCCCACGCATGGATGAATCAGAGGTCCGAACTCTTTTGGGCACAGTGCTTTTTACTGATGAAGATGTATATAAAGAAGTTTCCCGTCTCAGTGGTGGCGAAAGGGCAAGGCTAATGATGCTTGTCATAATGCTTGAGCGTGCCAACACTCTTCTTTTAGACGAGCCCACCAACCATCTCGACTTATCTTCCAAAGAAGCACTCGATAGTGCAGTAAAAGATTTTGAAGGCACTGTTATATTGGTTTCGCATGACCGTTATTTCCTTAATAAAACAGCCGATAGGATTTTAGAGCTCACCCCCGATGGTATCACTTCATATAATGGTAACTACAATGACTATCTTGACTACAAAAATGCATCAGCTTTGTCTGCACAGAGCGTGCAGGCAAAACCTGTTGCCTCTGCAGCCGAAGAATATGAAGCAGCCAAGCGCAAGCAGGCAAACATCAAAAACCTCACCAAAAAACTCTCAGCCACAGAAGAAAAGATAGAACAGCTTGAAGAAAATATCGATTCATTAAAAAAGGCTATATCCGATGCCGGAGCAGATTATGGCAAGGTGAGTGAGCTCTATGCCGAATGTGAAAAAAGCGAAGAAGAGCTGAATAATTTGTATGAATTGTGGAATACTCTTAGCGTCGAGCTTGAAAGCTGTCAATAATGTGGGAGAAATGCCCAAATTTGTTTTTTCGTGTTGACAAGCCCTGCTTGATATGGTATAGTATTCAAGTGTTGTGTCACCGATTTGGTGTCAAAAAATTTTTTTGAAAAAAGTAAAAAAAGTTCTTGACATTAAAGTTTTGGTGTGATATAATAATCAAGTCGCTTGCATAAAGGCGACGGTTTGAACTTTGAAAAATGAACAGTATAAGAGGTTCTCGAAAAGAGAATTTGAGTTGAAGCGAATGCTTTAAATTCAGTAAATTAAGTTAGTGTTTTATATGAGCTAACAAACTTAAATAAGAACTTTTCAGACTACGGTCTGATCGAATTTTTATTGAGAGTTTGATC
>JAFYUA010000269.1 GCA_017549745.1 Clostridia bacterium
ATCAAATTGACTTGCTCTTTCAAACACAAATATTCTTCGTTCGATGTTATCGGGGATTTCTTCTTTTATAACCTTTGCAACAGGCAGTGATGGCACATAGGGGTCGGCATGGGCAACCTCTATATACCCTTGCAAATCTTCAAAGTTAATTTTTTCTTTTTGGGAAAGGGGATTATCCCTGCTCATCATCAGACAATAGGAAAATTCTGTGACCAATTCATAATTGAAGCCTTTTTCATCGAGCATAGCTTTGAAATACTTATCGTAATTTTCAGCGTATCTCACAATGCCGAGCTTGTAGTCATGATTGAGCATGTTGTGAATAGCTCTTTGAGAATTGGTTTCTTTATAAAATATTTCCACAGGTTGCGTGCCTATGTTTTTGGAAAATTGAACAAATGCCTCTGATATATAGGAGGCTCTGGGCACAGAAATAGAAAACCTGCTTTTTTTGCTCATTCCGTCTTTATATATTTTTTCCACATGGTCTATCTGTTTTAATATGCCTTTGGCATAATTTATGAATTCCTCACCCTGGGGAGTGAGAATCATTCCCTTTGCACTGCGGTCAAATATTATAATTCCGAGGTCTGCTTCAAGCTCTTTTATAGCTCTGCTTATGTTTGGCTGAGCGATGAGAAGCTTTTGAGCAGCCTTGCTAAGCGATCCCTCTTTTGCTACCTCGGCTGCATATTTCATGTGTAATATATTCATATGGCTTCTCCTTTTTTAATAAAAATTGCAGATTAAAAAATCTGCAATTTTTATTTTGAAAGTTTTAGTTTTCCTCTGTTTCTTCTTCGTCTTCTCTGGCGGTGGATGCTATTGCCACAACCTTTACATCTTCGGCAATTTTCATCACTCTCACACCCTGAGTCACTCTGCCAAGCTCGCTGATTTCGTCGGTGCTCATTCTGATTATTACACCGTCTGATGTGATTGACATAAGGTCATCACTTTCTTTTATGATGAGCATGCCTGCAAGCGGGCCTGTCTTGTCGGTTATATTATAGCCTGTCACGCCCTTGCCGGCTCTGTTCTGACATTTGAACTCTTTGATGTCGGTCTTTTTGCCGTAGCCGTTTTCAGACACTGAGAGAACCTTGCAATCATCATCACACACGCTGCCGCCAATGACATAATCGCCGCCTCGCAGTCTGATGCCCGTCACACCCGTGGCACCTCTGCCCATGGGGCGCACATCTGACTGGCTGAATTTGATGCACATGCCGTTTTTGGTGGCAAGGATGATGTTGTGGTCTTCCTCGGTGAGAGCCACCTTGATGAGCTCATCACCCTCTCTTAGACCAATTGCAATGATACCTCCCTTTCGGTTGGTGTCATACTGGTCAAGACCTGTCTTTTTCACAAAACCGTCTTTGGTTATCATTGTGAGATATTTATCTTCTTCAAATTTATTAATGGGTATTGTAGCAGTGATTTTTTCATCACTTTCAAGGGGAAGAAGATTTACTATTGCAGTGCCTTTTGCCTGTCTGCCCGATTCGGGGATTCTGTAGGCTTTGAGCTTATACATTCTTCCCTTGTTGGTAAAGAAGAGTATGAAATCATGAGAAGAACAGGTGAAGATGTTTTCCACAAAGTCTTCCTCGCGTGTTGAAAGACCCGATATACCTCTTCCGCCTCTGTGCTGAACCTTATAGGTGGCAGAGGGGATTCGCTTGATATAGCCAAAGTGAGTCATTGTGATTACACATTGTTCCTCTTCGATGAGGTCTTCATCATCAATGAAATCAATTGCAGGCTCAAGCTGGGTGAGTCTTTCATCGCCGTATTTGTCGCGTATTTCCAAAAGTTCTTCTTTTATCTTTTCCATGAGTTTGCCATGGTCAGAGAGCAGGAGTCTGTATTCTTCGCATTTTGCCATGAGCTCCTGATATTCTGTCTCAATTTTTTCACCATTGAGTTTTTGGAGCTGACCGAGGCGCATATCAAGAACGCTTTGCGCCTGTATTTCACTCATGCCAAAACGTGCCATGAGTCTTTCTTTGGCATCATCATAGGAATTGCGGATAATATTTATGATTTCATCAATATTTGAAAGTGCAATGCGCAATCCTTCCAAAATATGCATTCTTGCTTCGGCTTTTTCAAGGTCAAATCTTGTGCGGCGTGTAACAATTTCTTCCTGAAATTTGATGAATTGCTCCAAGATTTCCTTGAGACCCATTGTTTTGGGCTTACCGTCTTTGATTGCAAGCATATTTATGGAAAAGCTATCCTGCAAGCGGGTATATTTGAAAAGCTGATTGAGAATAACCTGTGGATTTGCATCGCGCTTTAAGAAAATTTCAAGACGGATCCCTACTCTGTCAGATGAATGGTCATCAATATCGGAAAGACCTTCAATCTTTTTGTCTTTTACCATGTCGGCAATAGACTCAACAAGGAGTTTTTTGTTGACCTGATAGGGAAGCTCGGTTACGATGATTGAAGATGTTCCGTCTTTTCTTTCTTCAATTTCGGTTTTTGCTCTTATGATAATTTTGCCCTTTCCTGTGGCATAGGCACTGCGGATGCCGCTTTTGCCCATGATTGAGCCCTTGGTGGGAAAATCAGGACCTTTGATGTATTCCATGAGCTCTTCCACCGAGATTTCGGGGTCATCTATCTGAGCGATTGCGCCATCGAGCACCTCGGTGAGGTTGTGAGGGGGTATGTTTGTTGCCATACCTACTGCTATACCTGAGCTGCCATTTACCAAAAGGGTGGGAATTCTGGTGGGAAGCACCAGAGGCTCTTTTCTTTTTTCATAAAAGTTGGGAGCAAAGTCAACTGTGTTTTTCTCGATGTTTTCGAGCATAACATTTGAAAGCTTG
>JAFYUA010000270.1 GCA_017549745.1 Clostridia bacterium
CAAAGGAAGATGTAATCAAGGCTTTCGCTGAGCATCTTGATGTATGTCCTTCAGCTCTTGATGTACCTAACATTGATTCATATATCGGTTTAATGCACACAATGTTTGCACTTGAAGATATGTATGGTCTTAAAGTGAATAACATTGATGGTCAGATATGCATTACACTTGATGCTGAAAATGAGAGCTATTTAGAAATGTTTAAAATGATTTCTGCTTGGCAGAAAGAGTATCAGAGATTTATTGACGGAGAAATTACTAAAGAAGAATATGACCAATGGCGTTATACTTATCCTGAAAAAGATGGAAAAGGATTCAAACGCATCGTTCAGTTATAAGAATAAAAAATATTTTCATATAGACGCAAAAATCCCCCTGAAAACTTTATCGTTTTCAGGGGGATAGTTTTATTAAGCATTTATTCCCTGCAATGGTTAAATAGTATCATTTTAGTATCATCGCAGTTCTCAATGTCCCGCAAAGCCTTATTTTATGCGGCTTTCAGGGTTTTGGTTGCTTATTCCCACTCTATAGTCCCAATCGGCTTAGGAGTGAGGTCGAGAAGCACACGGTTGATGCCGTCTACTTCATTTGTGATACGATTTGTTATTTTGTGAAGAATATCATAGGGAATTTCTTCGATGGTTGCTGTCATAGCATCGGTGGTGTTGACTGCACGAATGATGGCAGGCCAACCCTCGTAGCGCTTGCTGTCTTTTACGCCAACGCTCTTCATGTCGGGAACTGCAATAAAATACTGCCACACTTTGCCTGCAAGACCGCATTTGTCGAACTCTTCGCGCAATATTGCATCAGCTTCGCGAAGTGCATGGAGACGGTCACGAGTGATAGCACCGAGGCAACGAACTCCAAGACCGGGTCCGGGGAATGGCTGACGATATACCATTTCATCAGGAAGACCGAGAGCTGAACCAACAACTCTTACTTCGTCTTTATACAAAAGCTTAACAGGTTCAACAAGCTCCATTTCCATATCTTCAGGAAGTCCGCCAACATTATGATGAGCTTTTACACCATCACTTTCCAAAATGTCGGGATATATTGTACCTTGTGCAAGGAACTTGATGTCAGTCAATTTTTCAGCTTCTTCGTCAAACACCTTGATGAATTCGCCACCGATGATTTTTCTTTTCTTTTCGGGCTCATCAACACCTTTGAGAAGATCGAGAAATCTATCGGTTGCATCTACATATATGAGGTTAGCATCGAGCTGATTCTGAAATACTTCGATTACATTTTCACTTTCGCCTTTACGCATGAGACCATGGTTAACATGAACACAAACGAGTTGCTTGCCAATTGCCTTAATAAGAAGCGCAGCAACAACAGAAGAATCGACACCGCCCGAAAGAGCGAGGAGAACCTTCTTGTCCCCTACCTGAGCGCGAACCTGAGCAATCTGCTCGGTAATGAATGCATCTGCAAGTTCTTTGGTAGTTATTCTCTGCATAGAGTCTGGACGCACATCTGTCTGCATATATATTTCCTCCGTATCTGAAATGTAGTGTTAGTTAGTATAGTTATCAAAATAGCCCTGAACAAGAACTACAGGTGTACCCTTGTCACCGGAACCGCTGGTCAAATCGCAAAGTGAACCGATGAGATCAGTGAGCTGACGCGGTGTGGTTCCCTGAGACGCCATGTTGCCAACGAGATTTTCTTGTTTTGCACGAATACTCTCGGAAATAGCGTTTTTGAGAGCCTCTCCTGACAAATCTTTATAATCATTATCGGCAAGATATTTGAGCTTCAATTCGTTTGGAGTACCGATGAGACCATCAGTGAATGCAGGAGACACAACCGGATCGGCAAGCTCCCATATTTTGCCTTTGGGGTCTTTGAAAGCGCCGTCACCATACACCATAACTTCAACATGTTTGCCGGTGGCATCCATAATCTTCTGTTGTATGTCCAAAACAAGTTGTTTACATTCTCGGGGGAAAAGCTTGATTTTATCTTCGGTGGATTTGTTGGAGCCAAGCAGACCATACTTTTCGTTGCAGCCACTGCCTGAAACCGGGGCATTGAGAATGTCATCAAGACCGCAAACGATTTTGGCACCAGCTTCTTTGAGGATGCGCTTTGTGCGCTCACGAGTGTGGATATCACAGTTGATGATGCAATCGGTGTAGTCTAAAATGGCCTTGGGCTGATTGGCAAAAATGATTTCAACCTCTGCACCACATTCACGAATAAGGTCACCATAGTACTCAACATAATCTACACCTGTGAACTCATGCTTTCTGTAGCCAAAAAGCTCACGATATCTATCGAGTGTTAAAACATCTGAATAGGGATTTACTCCGACTTTGTCAATGTCGATGATGTCAACGAGTTCATTGCCCACTTCGTCGGAAGGATAGCTAAGCATAAGAACGATTTTTTTGGCTCCTTTTGCTATGCCTTTGAGGCAAATTGCAAAACGGTTTCTGGACAAAATCGGGAAAATAACGCCAACAGTACCGCCGCCAAGTTTTGCTTTGACATCGGAGGCAATGTCATCAACACTGGCGTAGTTGCCCTGTGCTCTTGCTACTATAGATTCAGTGATGGAAATAACATCTCTGTCACGAAGTTCAAAGCCCTCGTACTTTGCCGCTTCAAGAACGCTGTCTGCTACAATAGCTGCAAGATCATCGC
>JAFYUA010000271.1 GCA_017549745.1 Clostridia bacterium
CATGACCCTGCTCCCAACCGCGGTGGCTTCTGATGATGAACTTGCCTTCTTTGCTGTAGCTTCTTGGGAAGTAATATTCCACCGCTTTTAATGCAAGCTCTCTGCCATATTCATTGCCTGCTGCTTTGTATGCTGCCACACATGATGGAGTAAACACAAAGCCAACATCATGGTCGTCCATGCCGATTTTTTCATCAATTCTTTTTTTGTATGTATCAAGCTGATGCTCTGCCACATCTTTGAAAATTTTGTTGCCTGTGATTTCATATGCCAGCCAAAAGCAACCCGTCTGCATGCCGCATTCCCAGTTTTTGTTGATGTCGGTCACATATTTATAGTCCACACTGCAGGTGCCTGCAAATCCGTCTTTCAGCTTGGGAATATTGGCTTCAAGCTTATCAGTCGCCTTTTGAGCTGCTGCAATGAGTTTGTTTTTGTCAATTGTGTAAGGTGTTTCAAATCTCTTTGGATTGCTAAGTTCAATCTTAGAAGTTACCATATTGTTTCACTGCCTTTCGGTTGTTTCAGTATCTTTGAAAATTATACCATAAAATTAATCTAAAGTAAATAGAATATATTGATTTTTAGCGGTGATATGTGCTAAAAAAACAATATGAGGATAAAATATACAATATAAGGAGTGATTGCATTGCGTAGAAAGGGGATAAGGATTTTGTCGTTGGTTTTGATTGCAGCGCTATCGGGAGCAGCCATATCATATTTTTTTGGCAGAAATATATCCAACGCCAAAGTGACTTCAAAAGAAAAAACACAAGCTCAGGAGCTGACGGTTTTAATGTCACTCAAAGGTGGCAGTGGGGTATATGTGAGTGAAGAGTTTAAAACCAGTGACAAAGAAATTTTTGCCGAGCCAGAAAAATATAATCATAATCTTGCGCTGGCTTCCTTTGGTTTGGCGGCATCGGCTTTTTCGGCAGGGGATACAAGTGCGCATTGGGGAGAAGACGGCAGCTTCGGGCGAGAAGCTTCACTAAAAAAATGCTTTGATGGTCTTGCTCTTTCTAAGCAACAGTTTGTGGGTTATGATGTGTCGCTCAATAGTGAAGCTTCAAAAGCTGCATTTGGAATAGGGCTGAGAAAATTCAATGATAAGTACCTTGTCATCGTTTCGGTGCGAGGTGGAGGCTATGGCGCTGAATGGGCCGATAATTTCAAAGTAGGAAACAATTCCGACTATCACGAAGGTTTTGAAACAGCGGCAAATCGTATAATTGACTATGTTGAGAGCTATGTGTCACAGCATTGTCAGGACTCCATGGTGCGATTGTGGATAACAGGCTATAGTCGAGGAGCCGCAATTGCCAATATCGCATCTTCCAAGCTAAGTCAAAAAGCTTCTGATAACATTTCGGTGGTTGCATATACCTTCGCGACGCCTCTCACAACGGTTAATCCTATAGAAAATCAAAACAACATCTTCAACATAATCAATCCATATGATGCAATAACCGCTATTCCTCCTTCGCAGTGGGGGTTTAAGCGTGCGGGATATGACTTTGTTTTTCCGCTTCATGATGAAAGCGAAGAGTCACAAAAGCTTTATGATAATGTCGCGCAGCAGTATCATAATCTCACAGGCAGTGATTACAACATGGCAAGCAGCGAGAATTTTGATATGCTCACAGACATCATGCTTATGTTTTCACAGACAAGAGAGGATTTTTCAAGCAAATACGAGCCTGTTTTCAGAGATTTGGTGCAATATATGATGACCAAAAGCAAAGTAGGGGACAAATGGCAAACAGTGGGTTTTTCAGATTATTTCATAGGTAAATACGGAAACGCCGCCAAAAAAGCTATATCAAAGATTTTTGACAATGAATATGTGATTGAATTAAATGAGGCAGGCGTCAAAATTCCCAAAGAGGTTTTGTATGTCATGACTATTTTTGAAATCCACGGCATCACCAATCCCGAGGAAGTGATAATAAACAGTGCCGACTCCGATATATTCCAAAAGGTTTTCAGTGCTTTTTCAAAAGGCGGATTCACACTCAATGCCAAGTCACACTATCCCGAAACATATCTTGCTTGGCTGCGAACAATTTAATTTATATAGTTTGTAATAAACATTTTGTCCACTTTCATATTCATTGAATGGGTGATGTTTAAATGAAAGCAGTAAGAACTATTGCAATCTGTATAGTGTTTGTTTTTACTTTTGGAATGTGCAATATTCATGCACAGGAAATTTCGATTGATGTAAGTGCACCATCAGCGCTTCTGATGGACTATTCCACAGGTAAGATTTTATACGAAAAAAATTCGCTCGACCAAAGGCCTCTGGCAAGCGTGACAAAAATCATGACCATGCTTCTGGCAATGGAAGAAATCAGCGCAGGCAATCTTTCATATGATGACACCATAACAGGCAGTGCTCATGCCAAAAGCTATGGAGGTTCCACCATATTTCTTGATGAGGGCGAGCAGATGTCCGTTCGCGATATCATCAAGGGCATAGCAGTGGCATCGGGCAATGATGCAGCAGTTGCACTTGGTGAGCACATAAGCGGCAGCGAAGAAGCTTTTGTGCAGCGTATGAACCAAAAAGCTAAAGAGCTTGGCATGGAGAACACCAATTTTGTCAATTGCAACGGTCTTGATGCCGACGGTCACTATTCATGTGCATATGACATTGCACTCATGTCACGCGAGCTCATGAAATATAATGATATATTTGAATTTACAACCATATGGATGGATTCTCTCAGAAATGGTCAGTTCACTCTGTCAAACACCAACAAATTAGTCAGATTCTATGAGGGATGCACAGGTCTTAAAACAGGAAGCACAAGCAAAGCAGGGTTTTGCATCAGTGCCACTGCCAAAAGAGATAACCTGCACCTCATATGCGTTATAATGGGAGCAGAAACTTCTAAAAAGCGTCAGGCAGATGCATCGTCACTTCTTAGCTATGGCTTTGCAAATTATGCAATAAATAATTATGTGCAAA
>JAFYUA010000272.1 GCA_017549745.1 Clostridia bacterium
AATTCAGCAGGTTCGCTTGCACCTGACGAATGGCTTCTGCAAAACACAGGCAGCGGCAACGGCAAGGCGCTTTCGGTTGCTGAAAGCGGTCGGGGCAAATCGGTCAAGCTGATTTCTGATGGCACCAAGCATTTTGAAATGGTAAAGAATTTCACTGAGCCTCTTTCGGGGAATTTTTCTGTTAAAACCGATTTGAAAATCGCAGATTCATCGGGCATATACATTGCAGTTCAGGGCAACAATGCTCAGGGCAGTCAGGTTACAGGACCCAAGACGCGCAACATCGTTCAGATTTTGCCTGACGGAACACTGAAAATAAACGGAAGCTCTGTTGGCGATGTATCAGCCAATGTGTGGTATAGGCTGGAGATGAGCTTTTCATCTGACGGACAATATCACTTCAGCGCTTCAGCCGAAAATCAGCAGGACATAACCTATAGCGGCACAAGCCCCGGAGGGATTGTTGCGCTTACCCGTTTTGAATTTTATGCTCATCCTGATATCGGACCCACTCAGGTTTGTGTGGACAATCTGTCTTTTGCACCCGATACCGACTTTGGTGTAACCTCTGTAAGCACAGGCTTTGGTGCAACATCAAAAAGCACCGATGAAATTCACATTGCTTTCAGTGATGATTTGACCATAGCATCAATCTCTCAGGCAAGGTTTTCGCTCAATGGCGATGCATCTTACATTTCAAATGTAACCATCATGGCAAACAAAATGATTGCAAAGCTTGCCAATCCATTGGATTATGGTACTGATTATATTTTTGAAGCATCAGATATCCTGAGTCCCGATGGAGATGAGGTCAGTGTTATGTCATACTTCTTTGTGGAAGATAAATTCATTTTTGATGACTATGCCATATCGAGTGATGGAGCAAAGGTTAGTGCAAGTGCAAAGGTGCGGGCAACCGATGGATGTGAATATGATGTCACACTTCTTTTGGCAATGTATAACAAAACCACTGGAGAGATGGTTGACCTTGTAGTCACCACCGCAAAAGCCTCGGCCAGCGGTGTTACTCTCTTGGCGGTGCTTCCCGTTCCTATGGCAGACGGCGAGTATGAAGTGTATTCATATATATGGGATGGGGCAGACACAATGCAATCTTTAACTTCACCTAAGGTTTTTGATATAAATTGAAAGTGAGGAGTTTATAAATGAAAAATGTGAGAAAAATTATTTCTGTAATGCTTAGCCTGGCAATGATTTTGACGGCTTTGCCTATGGCTTTTGCAGCAGGCACCAATGCAGGGCTTCCTCTTCAGACATTTTCTGATTTGAGTGAGTCACATGTGTTTCCGACATCAGCGAATTCAGGCTGGCTATATCAAGGAACTTATGCTTTCGCAGAAATTTCGAGTGATGGAAACAATAATTATGTTAAGATTTCCAATAAAAAGAGTACTGCAGAGTTCATAAACAAATTCACTGTAATGGATTCGAGCGTAGACACCGTCGAAGTGAGCTTTCAAATAAAATTTGCCGACAAAAATTCAGAAAAGCAAATACGCCTTAGAAGTTCTGCAGGCAAAGACATTGCACTCACCTTTGCCGCAGACGGAAAGGTTACGGCGGGTAAAGCAGTTATTGCTGATTTGATTTATGAAACTGACACATGGTATGATGTTAAGATTGCCTATGCATACAAAACAGCAACTATTGCAGCTAAAATCTCTGACGGCAATCTGTCATATAACGCAATAGCTGTTGGTCAAAACACCGATGCTGCAAGAAATTGCATAAACCGTATAGATTTCTATTCGGCATCCACTGGCGATGACAATAAAACCACGCAATTTTATGTTGATGACATAAGCGTCATGGCTCGAAGTGAATTTGTGCCCCAATATGCTCAGAGCTTTGATAACATCACAGCTCTCAACGACAATTCAGTTGAGAACTACAAGTATTATAACGAAGGCTGGTACATGCAAAATGCAAGCGGAGCATTGGCAAATGGTGAAAGCATTGACGGCAGAAAAGCTCTCAGACTCACAACCGATGGCACTACCCACTTTGAAGTTGTAAAAAACTTTATCTCCAAAACTCTTGTGCGCTATGAATTTGACTTCAGATGTGACACCACAAATGAAATAAGGCTGTGTGTTGGCGGTGTTGACAATGCGGGCACTTCAACCGTTAAAGGCGGTAACTTTGCTTTAAAATTTAAAGATGGCAAAATATATGATTCACAGAGCAAAGAAATATGCTCCTTTAATTTGAACACATGGCACAGGGCAGCTCTTCAATTTGATTTTTCAGCAGGTACGTATAGTGCCAAATTAGTTAATCTCAGCAATAATACACTGCTTGCAACAAAAACTGATGCAACCATACCTGCAGGTACTGTTGACATTACAACCGTCAAATACTATTTCCCCCAAAAATCCGGAACAATGCACATAGACAGTGTTGTGTATGGCGGAGTTCAGAGCTTTGCCATAAATCCTGTTGATGTATCAACTGTTGATGCCGCAAGAGGCATTGACATGCTCTTTAACAGAGGCGTTGACCTCTCTGCATCGGTTATACAGATAAATGATGCTGGTGAAAGCTATACTTTGGATGCCAATGACCTTTGCGCTCTGAATATAGGCTATCTCAGAGAAAACACAAGCTATGTGATGACATATGAAGTTGCCGATATGTATGGCGACAAATTGCAGGGTACACTGCAGTTTGCTACAGGGGATAGGGGCTATGGATTCACTCAGCTTGCCCTTTCCGAAGATGAAGTTAAGCCTGGTGAAATTTCAGCCCTTGTAACAGGCCGACTGTATAAGGACGATGAGGCAAAGCTTATAATTGCTCTCTACTCCAAGTCCGGCTCGCTCTGCCTTGAAAAGATTGACATTGTGAACATTCC
>JAFYUA010000273.1 GCA_017549745.1 Clostridia bacterium
AAGCCCAATGAGCGCGGCGCACTGAGCATGGTGACCGCAAGAATGAACGGCGCCTGTGTCGGGATTACATTCGGGATGCTCGGGGCATATGATTGAGTCAAGCTCAGAGAGCACAAGCACTGTGGGGCCTGGGCGGAGGGTGTCTATCACAGTGTAGAAGCCTGTGATGCCATTTGCCATGGTCAGCTCATAGCCAAGGTCTCTGAAAGCTTTTTCCATGTAGGCAGAGGTCTCGAACTCCTTGTAGCCTGTTTCGGGATGCTTCCAGATATATCGCTCGGCATCGAGAATGAGAGATGTGTATTTTTCAACAGCATCTTTAAATTTTTGCATACAAATCACCTCGTAGTGTTGATGAAACCATTGTAGCACTTTTGTGATTTGATTTCAATGGACAAAAGCCGTATAAACTATAAAAAAGATATCCTGATGAATATCTTTTTTATGGTTCTTGTCCAAAGCGGTTGGTGCCGCGATTGCCTTTCATTGCAAGCAAAATCATGAGAACTGCCGACCCTATGGGCGCGGCAAAGAGCAGCAGTGCCATCACGGCGCTTCTGCCAGTGTCGTGCAGGCGGCGCACAATGAGTGCAAGCTGCGGAATCAGCACCACAAAGCCATACACGAGCGACACATAGTTCACAATGTCAAAGGCAGTAATGTAAACCTTGCGCACCTCGCCTGCGGCGGTGAGATCAGAGGCGGCAAGATAATCGATGCCAAAGAGCGCGCCTGTGAAAATCAGAAGCACGATTGCATTGGCAAGGTATGCCCACCAGTATTCGCCTCTTGAGCTTCGCGAGCGAAAGTCAAAGAACTTTGCAAACATAGCCTTGTAGGCTGTGATGAGGTTGTATTTTTTCTTGTCGCCGTTCGGCGCAGTGTGGAGCTCGGCTCCGCACCCAAGGCACACGATGAGGTTATCGTCATCATATGCCATGCCGCACGAGGGGCATTTTTTGTTATCATCCATGCTTCACACCTCATCGGGAACAAACGCAGGCATAAGCGCAAGCTTAAAGAGGTTGCGCTCGTGCAGGGTGTCTATCCTCTGCTTTGTCTGTTCGTTTTCTATCTTGCCTGTGCGGATATACCTATCTAGCTCAGCATAGGTAAAGCCGAGGTTGTCCTCGTCGGTTTTGCCGCACAGACCATCGATGGGAGTCTTCTCCACAAGGTCGGCGGGCAAGCCGAGCTCATGGCCTATTGCCTTTACCTCGGTGACGGTGAGGTGCGAAAGCGGCAAAAAATCACCTGCCGCGTCGCCATAGCGTGTGGAATAGCCCACCCAATCCTCCGAGAGGTTGCAGGTGTTGGCAACTCTGCCGTTGCAGCTTTGCGACACTGCATAGAGCACAGTCATTCGTATGCGCGGGGGCATGTTGATTCGGCTCTGCTCAGACAGAGCGAGCGAATCGGGAAATGATGCCACAAAGGCATCAGAAATATTTTGGATATTCACTGTGTGTGTGCGAATGCCGAGATGGTCGCACAGCTTGTGGGAGCAATCGATGTCGTGCTGGTTGCCGCATGGCATAAGCACTCCGATAACGCGCTCAGCTCCAAGTGCCTCGCAGCAAAGAGCCGCCACAACCGAGCTGTCTTTTCCGCCCGATATGCCCACAACGGCATTGCAACCAGCGCCGTTTTTTTCAAAGAAATCGCGAATCCACTCTACACAGTTGTCTTTTATTTTTTTTGCATCAAACACATATATCGCCTCTGTCACAAAATTTATAATAGAATTTTATCACAAAGAGGGCACTGTGTCAATTGCATCATACTTTTTCATCAGTTTGCGGTAAAATGTGCATATTTTGAAATCCCATGTAAAGCAATGCATCTTGAGCCAGAGTGTCCTGTCGCTGGCATCGGGAAATCTGAGTTCGCATTGCTCACATTTGAGCCTTTCATCGCTCATGGTTTCAAAAAACGGACAAAGCGCATATTTTTTCTGCAATGTTTTTTGCTTCATTATTTTTTGCATTGCACTCACCTCTACTTTAGCTTGTGCAATCTCACAAAGGTGCCGTAGGTGACGCCTTCGGCCTTGCTCTGGCGGGCAGCATCGGTGAGAGTGATTTTAACGGGGACTTTGATTTTGGTCTTCTGAATAAGGCCGATGTCTCTCATATACCTGCCCTGACATTCTTTGGTGCAGAATTTGCGTTTGCGTGCTGCGGCAAAAATATGTCCGCACCGTTGACACAAATGCTTGCTAAGCTTTGGAGCACATTGACCCCTGTAAAGCTCCCCGCATTTGGCGCGGCAAAACTTGCGCGCACTTTTGTCTGTTGTAAAAACTGTTTTGCAATATGGACAAATTTTTGTGTACTTATGCTTCATTGTTCCTCCTGTCAGATGTTGGCTTCGATAACACATCCCAATATGTACATACAAGCGGAAAATGCTATCAAGACCTTTTCACTGCTAAACATTCCGATAATCATTTGTTTCATATGAAACACATCCTTTCGTATTTGCACAATGCTTTTGAATGTCGATGTTTCGTTATCGACACATTTATCTTAACACAGTTTTGTGTCGTTGTCAACACATTTTTTCAAAAAAGTGTTGATTTTTTTAAAAATGTGTGTTATTATGGTTACATCAACAACGAAAGGACTGGTTTTATGGCAAGTTTGGGAGACAGAATCAAGCAGCTCCGCAAGCAGCATGGCTACACCCAGAGCGAGTTCATACAAATATTAAAGGATAAATACAATCTCAAGGCCGACAGAGTCATGCTCAGCAAGTGGGAATGCTCCAGGCAGTGCCCTCATATTGAAACGCTAAAGTGCATTGCAAGTGCTTTTGATGTGTCGCTTGACTATCTCAACGGCATTGAAGAAAAACCCAACCTCAAGCTGCGCAATGTGTCGCCTGCAGTGGAAGTGCAGATGCCCATGTATGGCAAGATTGCGTGCGGCTCACCCATAGAATGTAATGTAGATTTTGACATAGAGACCATTCGCGGCGACCATGTGGACGGTGATTTTTGCGTTATTGCAAGGGGCGACAGCATGATAAATGCCCGCATCTTCGATGGCGACATCATCACGGTGAGGCGCCAGAGCGTGGTGGAAAACGGCGAAATTGCCGCGGTTGCCATTGGTGACGAAGCCACACTCAAGCGAGTGTATTATATTGAAAACGGCGTGATGCTTGTGCCCGAAAATCCTGCATATAAGCCCATGGTGTTTGTGGGTGAGGATTGCGCCAATGTGGTGATACTCGGCAAGGCTGTGTCGATGCACACAGTGCTCAATTAATTTGGCTTTTTGCCTTGAAAAAAAGAGCGTTTTATGATATAATATTTCTAATTTATCATATCACGAAAAGAGACAGTTATAATGGAAGTTTATCTGGACAACAGCGCCACCACACGCCCCTATGAAGAGGCGGCAAAAGCAGTATATGACACTATGCTCTCATGCTACGCTAACCCCTCGTCGCTCCACCGCATGGGCAAGACTGCCGAGGATTTGCTCGAAGATTGCCGAAAGGTCATTGCGAGTACTGTTTATGGGACACCTGATGAAATATACTTTACCTCAGGCGGCACCGAGAGTGACAACTTAGCGCTCATTGGCTACTGCATGGCAAACCGCCGCAAGGGCAATCGCATCATCACCCAGCGCACCGAGCATGCGGCAGTGCTGGAGACTTTTGCATATTTAGAGCAAAACGGCTTTGAGGTGGTGTATGTAGACATCACACCCCTCGGCACGCCCGACATGGCAATGCTCGCATCTTCAATAAATGAGCAGACGCTTCTTTTGAGCTTTATGTATGTGAACAATGAAAACGGCGCCATCTTCCCCATTGCCGACATTGCCGCACTTGCCAAAGCAGCAAAATGCGCCCTGCATGTAGACGCGGTGCAGGCATATGGCAAGCTTCCCATCAATGTTCGCACTCTGGGAGCAGACTTACTCTCCATTTCATCTCACAAAATTCACGGCCCCAACGGCGTGGGCGCGCTCTGGGTGAAAAAGGGCACGCGGCTCAGCTCCATAGTTTTTGGCGGCAAGCAGGAAAAGGGCATGAGGTCAGGCACCGAAAACCTTGCAGGCATTGCAGGCTTTGCCAAAGCGGCCGAGATAAAATTTGCCAATTTAGACTCTGATGCCCAAAAGATGAGTGAACTGAAAGAAAGGCTCATTTCCAACTTGAGGGGCAAAATAGAAAATGTGGTGGTCAACTCGCCCGAGGATAGCGTGTGCTCAGTTGCCAACATTTCGTTCCCAGGGGTAAAATCCGAGGTGCTCCTGCATGTGCTTGAGTCAAACGGCATCTATGTGTCCACAGGCTCGGCGTGCAATTCCAAAAAAAATAAATTCAGCTATGTGCTCTCCGAGATGAAGCTCAGAGCTGATGTGATAGACAGTGCAATCAGATTTTCGCTCTCAGCCTTTAACACACAAGATGAAATCGACTATGTGTGCAAGGTGCTTGAGCGCGAAATCCCTTTGCTTAGAAAAATAATGCGATAAATTCAAAAGGTGATACAATAATGAACAGAATAGTGCTTGTGCGTTACGGCGAAATCATACTAAAGGGCATGAACCGCCCTGTGTTTGAAAGCCTGCTTGTAAAAAACATCAAAAAAGCTCTCAAAGACGAATGTCCCATGAGTATCCACTGGGCTCAGGCTACGATATACATTGAGCCTGAGGACGATTCGTGCGTTGAGTCAATAGTGGAAAAGCTCAAAAGAGTGTTTGGCATAGTGTCCATAGTGGTGGCATATCCTGCCGCCAAGGACATTGACGAGCTCGAACAAACCCTTGCCGACAATTTCTCAGCCGAGCTCTCGGCTGCCTCCACCTTTAAGGTGATAGCCAAAAGGTCCGACAAGACCTTCCACATGACCTCGCCCCAGATTTGCGAAGAGATAGGCGGCAGGCTCCTCGAAAGATTCCCCAATCTTTCAGTAGATGTGCACTCGCCCGAGGTGAATGTGTATGTGGAGATAAGAGAGACGGGCTATGTGCACCTTGACCGCATCTCCGGTGCAGGCGGCATGCCCTCGGGCTCAAACGGCAAGGCGATGCTGCTTCTTTCAGGCGGCATAGACAGCCCCGTTGCAGGCTACATGATAGGCAAAAGAGGCGTGCAGCTTGAGGCGATTCACTTTTTCAGCTATCCCTACACAAGCGACCGCGCCAAGGATAAGGTGCTCAAGCTCGGCAAAATCATAGCAGGCTACACAGGCAGCCTCAAGGTGCACATTGTGCCCTTTACCGATATTCAGCTTCAGATAAGAGACAAATGCCCCGAGGAGCATCTCACCCTTGTTATGCGCCGATTTATGATGCAGATATCTCAGCGCATAGCCGAAAAACGCGGCTGCTCGGCTCTCATCACAGGTGAAAGCATTGGTCAGGTAGCAAGCCAGACCATGGGCGCTCTTGCAGTGACCGATGATGCGGTCACAATGCCCGTGTTCCGTCCGCTAATCGGCATGGACAAGGAAGAAATCGTGGAAATTTCACGAAAGATTGACACCTACGAAACCTCAATCCTGCCCTATGAGGATTGCTGCACAGTGTTCACACCGCGTCACCCATCTACAAAGCCGAAGCTTGCAAAGGTGCTCCTGTCGCAAAATCAGCTCGACATTGAGCGCTTGATAGATGAAGCCGTTGAAGGCACCGAGATAGTTGAGGTGTGATGAAGTGACTGATGATATTTTGATGCAAAAAGCTCAGCGGGTGTATAAATATTTGAAATCACAGGGCAAGACCATAGCCACTGCCGAAAGCTGCACAGGCGGCATGATA
The DNA here is from genome assembly GCA_017549745.1 of Clostridia bacterium. Lineage (GTDB taxonomy): Bacteria > Bacillota > Clostridia > UMGS1810 > UMGS1810 > RGIG1828. Next base: position 5,787 of record JAFYUA010000273.1, read on the forward strand.
GGCTCAAGCCTCACTGCAATAGCAGGCGTGAGCGAGGTGTATGGCTACGGCTTTGTGACCTATTCCAACGAGGCAAAGATGCAGCTTTTGGGTGTGAATGAGCACACTCTTGCCTGCTTTGGCGCCGTGAGCGCCGAGACGGTTAGTGAAATGGCAGAGGGCGCTCTCTCTCGCTCAG
>JAFYUA010000274.1 GCA_017549745.1 Clostridia bacterium
AGACAGAATCCCCAATCGTTGGCACAGGCATGGAATACAAAGCAGCCAAGGATTCAGGCGTGTGTGTTCTGGCAAAAGAAGACGGCGTTGTAATCAGAGTTGGTGCTGACGAGGTGCTCGTGCGTGAAGATGACGGCAACATCCGCAGCTACAAATTCATCAAGTTCCTCCGTTCCAACCAGAGCACATGCATCAACCAGAAGCCTATCGTTTCCAATGGCGAAAGAATCAAAAAAGGCGATATCATTGCCGATGGTCCCTCAACCTCCAATGGTGAAATTTCACTTGGTAAAAACATTCTCATTGGCTTCATGACATGGGAAGGTTACAACTACGAGGATGCTATCTTAATCAATGAGCGTCTTGTAAAAGAAGATGTATTCACATCAATTCACATAGAAGAATACGAGTGTGAAGCTCGTGACACCAAGCTTGGTGCCGAAGAAATCACACGCGACATCTCCAATGTAGGCGAAGATGCCCTCAAAGATATCGACGAAAGAGGTATCGTGCGCATTGGTGCCGAAGTAAGAGCAGGGGATATCCTTGTGGGTAAAGTTACTCCCAAGGGCGAAACCGAGCTCTCAGCCGAAGAAAGACTTCTGCGTGCAATCTTTGGTGAAAAAGCAAGAGACGTGCGTGACACATCTTTGCGCGTTCCCCACGGTGAATCCGGCATAGTTGTCGACGTCAAAATCTTCACCCGTGAAAATGGCGATGAGCTTCCTCCCGGAGTTAACCAGCTTGTTCGTTGCTATATTGCCCAGAAGAGAAAAATCTCTGTTGGTGACAAAATGGCGGGTCGTCATGGTAACAAGGGTGTTATTTCCCGCATTCTCCCCGAAGAGGATATGCCTTTCCTTCCCGATGGTACTCCTCTGCAGATAGTGCTCAACCCCCTCGGCGTACCTTCACGAATGAACATCGGACAGGTTCTCGAAGTACATCTTGGCTATGCTGCCAAAGCCCTTGGCTGGAAGATTGCCACCCCGGTATTTGACGGCGCCAACGAAAAAGATATATTCGAAACTCTCAAGCTTGCAGGCAAATCGCTCGACGGTAAGACAGTTCTCTATGATGGTCGTACCGGCGAACCCTTTGACAGTCCGGTTACAGTAGGCTATATGTACTACCTCAAGCTTCACCATCTTGTTGATGACAAGATTCACGCCCGTTCCACAGGTCCATATTCTCTCGTTACTCAGCAGCCTCTCGGCGGTAAAGCTCAGTTTGGCGGTCAGAGATTCGGTGAGATGGAAGTTTGGGCTCTCGAAGCCTACGGTGCTGCATATACTCTGCAGGAAATCCTCACAGTCAAGTCCGATGATGTTGTCGGTCGTGTAAAGACCTATGAGGCAATTGTCAAAGGCGAAAATGTGCCCAAGCCGGGCGTGCCCGAATCATTCAAGGTTCTTATCAAAGAGCTTCAGAGTCTTGGCCTTGATGTTCAGGTGCTCGATGCCAATGATGAAATCATCCCCATCAGAGAATCCGACGATGATGATGACGATACAGAACTCCGCCTCAACCTCGAAGGCAACGAAATTGACTATGATGACAGTTTCGATGTTGAAGATGAGGTTGACCTGGAAGAAGACAGCATAGATGATGACGAAATCGAAGAAGAATCCTTCGATGATTCCGAGGAAGAAATTGACTTTGCCGATATTCTTGGCAGTGACGATTTTGACAGCCTCGAAGCACCTGATGTCCTTGATATGGGTGATGACTATATCGTAGACCTTGACGATATCGATGATATCGACAGTTCAATCGATACAATAGACGATGATTTTGGTGATCAATAAGAAAGGAGATAGCTTATGTCAGCATTCAATGATTTTGAATCTATAAAGATTGGTTTGGCTTCTCCCGAAAAAATCAGGGAATGGTCACACGGCGAAGTAAAAAAGCCTGAAACCATCAACTACAGAACATTAAAACCCGAGCGTGACGGTCTGTTTTGCGAAAAAATCTTCGGACCTCAGAAGGACTGGGAATGTTACTGCGGTAAATACAAAAGAATTCGTTACAAAGGCATTGTCTGCGACCGATGCGGTGTTGAAGTAACCCGTTCAAAGGTTCGTAGAGAGCGCATGGGCCACATTGAGCTTGCAGCTCCTGTTTCCCACATCTGGTATTTCAAGGGTATCCCCAGCCGTATGGGTCTTATCCTTGATATGTCACCCAGAATTCTGGAAAGAATCCTGTATTTTGCTGCATATGTAGTAATCGACCCCGGCAAGACTGACCTCGAAGAGAAACAGACTCTCACCGAAAAAGAATACAGAGATTACACCGAAAAATATGGCAGAAACGGTTTCAAAGCAGGCATGGGTGCTGAAGCAGTAAAAGAGCTCCTTGCCGCAATCGACCTCGAAAAGCTCTCAGCAGAGCTCAAAGAAGAACTCGACGCATCTCAGGGTCAGAAGAAAATCCGTGTTGCCAAAAGACTTGAGGTTGTAGAAGCATTCCGTCTTTCCGGCAATGACCCTCAGTGGATGATTATGGATGTGGTACCCGTAATTCCGCCCGAAATCAGACCTATGGTTCAGCTCGATGGCGGCAGATTTGCCACATCTGACCTCAATGACCTCTACAGAAGAGTTATCAACAGAAACAACCGTCTCAAAAGACTTCTTGAGCTTGAAGCTCCCGACATCATTGTGCGCAATGAAAAGAGAATGCTTCAGGAAGCTGTAGATGCTCTCATCGATAATGGCCGCAGAGGTCGCCCTGTCACAGGCCCCGGCAACCGTCCCCTCAAATCCCTTTCCGACATGCTCAAGGGTAAACAGGGCCGTTTCCGTCAGAACCTGCTCGGTAAGCGTGTTGACTATTCAGGCCGTTCAGTTATCGTAGTAGGACCAAACCTCAAGATTTATCAGTGTGGTTTGCCCAAAGAAATGGCACTCGAGCTCTTCAAGCCTTTTGTAATGAAAAAGCTTGTTGAAGACGGACTTTGCCACAACATAAAAA
>JAFYUA010000275.1 GCA_017549745.1 Clostridia bacterium
CGTGCACCACCTCATCATGAGAGAGTGGGAGAATGAAATTTTCCGAAAATGCATAGGTGAGAGAAAATGTGAGGTCGTTGTGACGCCCTTTTCTAAAGAGTGGGTCGGTGGACATGTAGCCGAGCATATCATTCATCCAGCCCATGTTCCACTTGAAGTTAAAGCCGAGTCCGCCGTCAAAGGGTGGCTTTGTCACCATTGGGAATGCAGTGGATTCCTCGGCAATCATCATCACCGAGCCGTCATTTTCAAAGGCTCGCGTGTTGAGCTTTTTGAGAAAATCGATGGCTTCGAGGTTGTAGTTGCCGCCAAACACATTGGCGCGCCACTGACCGTCTTTTTTGCCATAGTCAAGATAGAGCATCGATGCCACCGCATCAACTCTGAAGCCGTCTATGTGATACACTCTCTGCCAGAAGCTCACATTTGAAATGAGAAACGACACAACCTCGGGTCTGCCATAGTCAAAAATGCGGGTGTTCCAGTCGGGGTGTTCGTTTTTGAGAGGGTCGGAATATTCATAGCAAAATCCGCCGTCGAAGCTTGCAAGCCCATGTGCATCTTTGGGGAAATGCGCGCCCACCCAGTCGAGAATAACGGCTATGCCCTCACTGTGGCACACATCCACAAAACGGGCAAAATCCTCGGGAGTGCCATAGCGCGAGGTGGGTGCATAGTAGCCTGTGACCTGATAGCCCCACGAAAGGTCATAGGGGTATTCAGTAATGGGCATCAGCTCAATGTGGGTGTAGCCCATGTCTTTGACATATTTCACAAGCTCTTTAGCACTTTGGGCATATGTGAAAAAATTGCCGTCTGTGTGTCGCATCCACGAGCCCAGATGCATTTCATATATATTGATGGGCTTTTCTGTGTGGTTGATGCCCTGTTTGCGCTTCATGTATTCGGAGTCGGTCCACTTGAAGATGTCCACATCATATACCTTGCCCGCGGTTTCGGGTCGGGTGCAGGTGTGGAAGCTATAAGGGTCAGTTTTATACAAAAATTCACCGTTTGCGGCTTCTATATAATATTGATAGTTGTCATATACCTTTGCGTTTTCCACAAAGCCTTCCCACACGCCGCCTTTGAGGTGGCGCATCTTTGGGGCGCTTTTGTCCCAGGAGTTAAAATCACCAACCACGCTCACGCTCTTTGCATGGGGTGCCCACACTCTGAAGATGTAGCCGCCTGAGTCCTTGTGGCAACCAAGCAGCTCATAGGCTCTCGTGGAGCTGCCATCGAGGAATGAATCTATCATACTGTATAAATCAGTGCTGCTTGCACGCTTTTTCATGAGGTTCCGCCTTTCGTTAGCTGTTGTTAATTTTGTATAATTAGGTTAATTAATTATACCACATTTAGGACAGAATTACCATATTTATTACCAACAAAATATTTGGAAAAAATTATTAAAAACCAACAATCGCATCGATATTTCAAATAATACTATTATATTCCCACAGTGAGATTTTATGTCTGTTTTTTTATATATTTGCAAGCATAACAAAGCCAAAGCGAAACAAAATAAATATTGAAAAAAAGAAAGGCAGCAATAAAATGAAAAAATATAAATTAAAAATCGCCGCAGCTTTGGTGACTTCTATCTTATTATTTGCGCTCACCTCTGCACTTATACTGCCCTTTGCCATACCCGACAGTGCACTCGTGTCACCAACAGAGACCGAAAGCTCGTGGCTGCCCGAGGGTTGCCGCTGGCTATGCCGCGTTGAGGAAGAGCCAAGCGGAGAGGTTTGGCAAAACAATGCCGATGCAATAGATGCCCAAAAGGTCGAAAGCTACAGTGCCACGGTGTATCTTTGCGGAGTCATACCGCTAAAAACCGTGGATGTGGCAGTGACAGACTCGCTCTGGGTGGTGCCAGGAGGTCAGGCAATAGGCATAAGCCTCAGACCCGACGGAATCCTCGTGGCAGCTATTGCCGATGTTGACACAGCAGACGGCACAAAATCTCCTGCAAAAGAAGCTGGGCTAAAAGCAGGTGACATCATTCAGACCATCAATGGCACAAGCGTGAGCAAGGTGTCGCAGGTCACGGATTTTGTGCAAAATGCAAAAGAGGCGCTGAGGCTTGGGGGCGAGCGCAACCAAAAAGCAATGGAATGGACAGTTACCCCCGCTTATGACAAAAACGGCAAAGCAAAAATAGGTCTGTGGATAAGAGACACAGTGTCGGGCATAGGCACTTTGTCGTTTTTCACCGACTCGCTCTTCGGCGCTCTCGGCCACCCGATATCAGACATCGACACAGGGCAGTTTGTAGACGCGGCAGGAGGCAATATATATTCTGCATCAATTGTGAATGTCGATAAAGGACAAAAAGGTGTACCGGGTTCGCTTTGCGGCATTTTCACCTCCAAAAAAATGGGCGAAATAACCAAAAATACCGATTGCGGAGTGTTTGGGAAAGCATCGGGGCTAACAGGCAAAAAAGTGCCCATCGGCAGAAAAGAAGATATAAAATGCACCAAAGCAGAGCTTTGGTGCGACATAGGAAACGGCGTGGAGCGCTTTGATATTGAGATTGTGAGAGTGATGCCGTCGGCAGATTCGTCAAAGGGCATGGTCATTCACATTACCGACGCTGCCCTCATAGAGCAGACAGGCGGAATTGTGCAGGGAATGAGTGGCTCACCGATTCTGCAAAACGGCAAGCTCGTTGGAGCTGTGACTCATGTGTTCGTAAACGACCCAACCCGAGGATATGGGATTTTTATAGAAAATATGCTCTCAAAAGCAGAAAAAATTAAATAAATTAAATGCTCGTCTGTTTCATTATAGGCGAGCATTGTTGTATACAGAAAACCACGCGATAGTCGCGTGGTTCAATAAAGGTTAACCGATGAACAAAAATCCTCCATTTGTGTTAAAATAAAAATGACCTGCCAGTCAAAGAAATAACACAATGGAGGATTTAAAAATGAAAAATATTGATACGAATAGTTTAGCACATACGAAATGGAATTGCAAGTATCACATTGTATTTGCGCCTAAGTATAAAAAGTTTTCTTTGAAGAAAAAAGGTTAGAAATAAGGGAAATACTTCGAAAATTATGTCAATGGAAAGGCGTAGAAATAATAGAGGGAGAAGTGTGCCCAGACCACATACATATGTTGGTTAGTATCCCGCCCAAAATGAGCATTTCGGGATTTATGGGATATTTGAAAGGAAAAAGTGCATTGTTAATATTCCAAAAGTGGGGGAACATGAAATTCGCTTACCGAAATCGCGAGTTTTGGTGTAAGGGATATTATGTTGATACCGTGGGTAAAAATACAAAAGCAATAAAAGAATATATATCCGATCAATTGAAAAAAGATAAAGAGAGTGACCAGCTAAGCTTTTTTGACCCACGGGACCCATTTATGGGTAAATAAGTAGCAGTTGCATGGCTGGCAGGCCAACAAAAGGCGCACTTGTGCGCAGCCAGTAAAGGGTAGGGCTATGCCCGAAAATGAAATACCACCCGCTATGCGGGTGGATATTTATTTATAGCAAGTTTTTTCAATTATTATAAATTATATGTAATCTCGCTTGCTATATTAAAAAGCGATTTGCACATATCTTCAAAAATTTCATCAGGAAGCACACCGGGAGGAATGGTTTCAAGAGAAAAGCAACCGTCAAAATTGATTTCTTTTAAAGCTTTTGAAAAATCACTCCAGTCTATTATTCCAAAATAAGGCATCAAATGAAGATCCTGTCCGAATTTGTTATCGTGAACATGAAGCGCTTTGATATCTTTTCCTATGCGGCGCACTTCGTCACCAACATTTAAATCTTTAAACACTGAAACATGACCGGTGTCTAAACACATTTTAAAGTTATCGTCATTTATTTCAGAAATTATGTCATGAATGACATCTGGTTTTGAAAGGGAATAGTTATGCATTGGCATATTTTCCAAGCATATTGTAACATCATAATTTTTTGCTGTATCAAGAAGTTCTTTCATACACTCAATATTTATTTTTCGTGTTTCTACTGCTTTATCTGTATCAGCATCTTCAATACCAAATGGCATTAATGGGTGTATCACCCAATTTTTGCAGCCAAGAACAGAAGTTGCTCTGATGGAAGTTTTCATTTTGTCCATTTTTTCTTTTAATAGTTCTTTTGTGTAATCTCTTGGCGGCCATTCCCACGGACCATGAACCTGATTGATGGTTATGCCTGCATCTGATGCCAGCTTTTTTTCGGCAAGCAATATAGTGTCTGATTCGTCAGAAGAATAAAATATGCTGTTTGTGTCCATCATACTGAAATCAGAGCATGAATATCCATGTTCTTTAAGTTTTTTGTATGTATCCTTTCCCCATCTTCCGTATCCTTTTTTGTCAAGAGTGTTTGTCCGTATTCCTATTTTCATTTTAATCACCTGTATTAATTATTTTTTGTAAAGTTTGAAGGTGATACCTTCATAATGCGTTTAAAATATTTTGAAAAATGATAAATATCATAAAAGCCGCATTTTTTTGCGATTTCACCAATGGAAAAAGCACTTGTTTCAAGCATTTCTACAGCATTCATAATTTTTGTTTGAAGAATATATTGTTTTAGTGGCAGACCTGTTGAATTTTTTACGAGACTGCTGAGATAATTTGGATGAAATCCAAATTTCTCCGCAATTGAAGTGTTAGTCAACATTGTTGAGAAGTTGTTGTGAATATATGTGATAACTTCTTCAATTATATCATCTTCTTGCATTGCTGAGACCATACTGTGGCGTAGAGCTTCAACTAATATTTCACACATTAAAGCACTTGATGTAACTTCGTAGTCAATTAGCTTTTTTGTGTTTTCGTTAAGTAGATGTTCGACAAACGGTTCTACGATTTTAAGTGTCGGAACATAGAGTACATTGTTAAGAGCATCCCTATCTTCAATTTGTACATTTTCAATGATTTTTTGGGGGTCAAAATCATTTTCTCTGGCAAGTGGTATTGGTGTTTTATATTGGCTATGATTTTGCGTATAATCAAAATTAAATGCGGCATATTTTATTTGATTCTCGGGTAATTTAAGGATATATTTTATCCCAGGGTTAATTATTATTGCACTGTCTTTTTTCATATAGTACAAAACTCCATCTGCTTCAATATAGCCCGAGCCGTCTTTTACATAGAAAAAACGGGCATCATATGGAATTTTAACAAAAGTCTTTGAATCTTTTGTTAATGTAAGCTGTCTGGCGAATCTGACGAACGGTCTTATTTCGGAAAATAACATATATATCACCAAATCTTTAGTTTTTACAAAATAATATTAATTGTTCTGTTGTTTTTCCATTGATTTTAACACTGTTTTTTGATATTGTCAATATGTATTTGATTTAATTTGGTAAGTATATGTATACAAAATTGAATGTTATCAAAAAGTGAGATGGGGGGTGGTGTTATGAATTTTGAATTTAACCCTTATGTCAGACATGTTTCACAGAATATATGCTATAAAGGCAGAAAATATGTTGTATCTTTGGATTGCAGATTGATTTATGTATCCTCAGGCAGTGGGGTTTTTATCACACCCGATAAAAAGTACAAACTCTCATCCGGCACATTGATATATTGTCAATATGGTGTTCCTTGGAAACTATCTTGCGGTGAAGATATGAAATTTTACGTTGTTAATTTTGATTTTGATTTTAGTTATTCTAAAATACACACAATGCCTCCTGTTTCGTTAGAAAATTTTCACTCTGATAAAATGCTGAAATGTTCGGATGCGCACATAGAGGATTGCTATTCGGGAGTGTTATATTTGAATAATGCAAGATGGGCTGAAGTAGATTTAAGAATAATCTATAATGAAAGTCTTAGAAGAAGCATGGGGTACGAACAAATTCAAAGTTCACATTTGAAAATTACATTGATAAATATATACAGACATGTTAATAAAAAATTACTGTTTATGCCTATTTGTAAGAAAGTAGAAAGCTTAGTTTCTGAAAGACTTGATTTAAACA
>JAFYUA010000276.1 GCA_017549745.1 Clostridia bacterium
AAGTATGTGATGGGATTGCTCAGGCAGCTCGGCATCGGGGGTTTCATCGTTAAGAGTTTCGGCATCAGAGCTTGAATATGGAATGTAGAATTCATACTCTGCAAAGCCTGAGCGAGCTATGTTCATGGCATCTTCACTGTCATTTTTGGCAGCTCTGTTCATGAGAGCAAAAAGCTGTTGCTTGGTTTCGGGTTTTACCTTGACAGGCTCACTCTCTATTTTAAACTCGGGGACATCTTCGGATACTGGCTCAGGCTCTGCCTCAGGCTCGGGTTCAACCTCAGGTTCGGGTTCAACCTCAGGTTCAGGTTCAACCTCGGGTTCAGGTTCAACCTCGGGTTGAGGTTCAACCTCGGGTTGAGGTTCAACCTCGGGTTGAGGTTCAACCTCAGGTTCAGGTTCAACCTCAGGTTCGGATTCAACCTCGGGTTCAGGTTCAACTCCGAAATCACTATCAACATCAAATTCAGCCATATCGGCAAATGAAAAATCAGAAGCACTTGTCTTTACTGAAAACTCGGGCAAAATACTGCCAGATGCAGCATCAAGACCTGCCTTGACATAAAAAGGCTCCATACCCTCAGTGAGTGAGCCCGATTTTGAATACAATATGCATTCAATGGGAAGTCCGTTGCGCACCTTTTTGGTCTCGCCGTCAAGATATATATTTATTATCTTGAGAAAGCGGGGTTCAATATCAACAACAAGCAGATAGCCAGCTTTTTCTTCATACTGAGTATACACCAGATATGCTTTGCGTGCATCAGGAAAAAGCTTTTTGAGCATCTCTTTGAGCACAGAAATGAGCTCCTTTGGAGCAGGCTCGGGAGCAGAAAATCTATAGGGTGTTGTGTTGCGAAGAGCCTCGGCAGCTCTTGCCTCAGCTTCTTCTCTCTCGCGCTGAAGCAGCTCACGCTGAAGTCTCTCGGCTTCGAGCTCTCTTTGGCGTTCAAGCTCTTTGGCTTGTTCAATTTGTTGTTGTTTTTTATTTTTGTTAAAAAGCATCATAATTACCTCCTCATACGAGTTTGGTTATTTAAAGTATATTTTAACACAAAACACCAAAAAATGCAATATGCAAATAAGCACACAGGATGGATATCCTATGTGCTTATTCGTTATACACTGCCTTTACAATTTCTTCTTTGGCTGCAAGCTTCACAAATTCAAACATATCAAAGCCTTCGTAGAAGCTCACTTGCACTTCAACATTCAAATCACCAGATTCAAGCTTTTTGATTGATATTTCGTCGCAAGAAAGATTGTTTTGTTCCAAAAGATTGCGAACTGTGTCCAGAGCCTCGGGACAATCAGTGAGAGTGAACATTATGGATTCAAAGTTGACATGGCGAAGAATTCTGATTTTTTTGTGAAACAAAAACTGCAGCACCACGATAATGAGAGTGGTGACAACGCCAATCACATACATGCCTGCACCAATTGCCATGCCTATGCCCGAGGTAGCCCAGACACCGGCAGCAGTGGTGAGACCCTTTACTGAGTTTTTGTGCACAAAAATCATGCCTGCACCAAGAAAGCCTATGCCCGACACAACCTGAGCCGCAAGACGGGCACCGTCAAAATCGCCGCTGTCGGCAAAGCCGTATTTGGAAATCTCCATCATCAGGCACGATGCAATTGCAACGATGATGTGGGTACGAATGCCGGCTTCCTTTTTGCGGTTGTTGCGCTCATGTCCTATGACATAGCCGCATATGCTCGCCAGAAGCAAACGAATGATGAGTTCGAGCTGACTTAGTGCATACGAAATTAACCAATTACTCACATTAACACCTCCTTTGTATAATATTTATTCGGGCATGATATAGAATCATGCCAAAAAACAAACAGCACCTGTCTAATAAAACAGATGCTGTTGTCGTACCAAAAAAGCAGCGCTGGAAGGACTCGAACCTCCGAAATGCCGGAATCAGAATCCGGTGCCTTACCAACTTGGCGACAGCGCTATAAAACTGACCACTCAAACGGTACAAAACGCATTATATCACAACCAGGCGGGCTTGTCAAGGGTTTTTTTCAAATTTTTACAAATTAATTTTTCGCTTGTAAACGGAAAAATATATTTGTTAGAAAAATAACAAATTGTATCGTTTTGCTACATTTCGATATCTTTTCATACAAGTTGTCGCAAATTTTTGAGCTTTTTCCCTTGACTATTACATATATTTGTTCTATAATAATAGGTAATTTAATTTTTGAAAGGATGATAATTATGAACAGAGTTTATAACTTCTCAGCAGGTCCGTCTGCGCTCCCTCTTCCGGTTCTCGAAAAAGCACAGGCTGAGCTTGTTTGCTATGGAGAATCAGGAATGTCAGTGATGGAGATGAGTCATCGCTCGTCAGATTATCAGAAAATCATAGATGATTGCGAAGCACTCCTCAGAGAACTGCTCAGCATTCCCGATAATTACAAGGTATTGTTCCTTCAGGGCGGTGCATCAAGCCAGTTTGCCATGATTCCCCTCAACCTTTACGGCAAAAACAAAAAAGCCGACTATGTGCTCACAGGTCTTTGGTCCAAAAAGGCACAGAAAGAAGCTGCAAGATACGGCGAAGCTAAGATCGTTGCATCTTCTGATGACAAGGTGTTCAACTATATCCCCGAAATCACCAAAGACACCTTCAGCCCCGATGCTGACTATGTGCACATTACATACAATAACACCATCTACGGTACCAAATATGCCGAAGTGCCCGACACAGGCGATGTGACACTTGTGGCTGATATGTCATCATGCATTCTCTCCGAACCCGTTGATGTATCAAAATTTGGCATCATATATACAGGTGCTCAGAAGAACATGGCTCCCGCAGGTCTTACTGTGGTAATCATCAGAGATGACCTCATTGGCAATGCTCTTGACATCTGCCCCACTATGTTTGACTATAAGACCCATGCAGAAAACGGCTCAATGTTCAACACACCACCCACATATACTATATACATCTGCAAGCTCGTGTGCGAATGGCTCAAAGAAAACGGCGGCATTGAGGCTATGCACAAAACCAACCTCAAAAAAGCTGAAATTATTTATTCATATCTTGACAACAGCGAAATGTTCTCTGCAACAGTTGCCAACCCCAAGGACAGATCACTCATGAATGTGCCCTTTGTGACAGGAAATGATGAGCTCAACGCAAAATTCATCAAAGAAGCTACTGCTGCTGGTTTTGTAAACCTCAAAGGTCACAGAACAGTGGGCGGCATGAGAGCAAGCATCTACAATGCAATGCCTGTGGAAGGTGTGCAGGCTCTTGTTGATTTCATGAAAAAATTTGAAGCAGAAAACAAATAATGCTTGGAGGCAATCTCAATGTATGAAGTACTGACACTCAACAAGATTGCAAAATGCGGTCTTGACAAACTCGATAACAATATATTCAGTGTAACTGATGAAGTAAAAAATCCTGATGCCATCATTCTCAGAAGCTTCAAGATGCACGACATGGAGCTCGGTGACAACCTCAAATGCGTGGCAAGAGCAGGTGCAGGCACCAACAATATTCCCATTGACAAATGCTCAGAAAAGGGCATTGTGGTGTTCAACACTCCCGGCGCAAACGCCAACGCTGTGGCAGAGCTCACAGTGGCTGGATTGCTTTTGGCATCACGAAAAATCAGCGACAGTATCGACTGGGCAAAGGGTCTCAAGGGCGAGGGCGACAATGTGGGCGCACTTGTTGAAAAAGGCAAAAGCGCTTTCGCAGGTCCTGAAATCCTTGGCAAAAAGCTTGCTGTGGCAGGTCTTGGTGCAATTGGCGCTAAGGTTGCAAAGCTTGCTCAGGCACTCGGCATGGATGTGGTGGGTTATGACCCGTTCATCACCGAAGAAGCAGCAAAGGCTCTCGGCAATGTGGAAATCAAGGCAGAACTCAGCGACCTCGTTGCTGATTGTGACTACATATCAATGCACATGCCTCTCAATGATGCCACCCGCGGCATTATTGGTGATGAAATGTTTGCTCTCATGAAACCCGGCACCAGACTTCTCAACTTCTCAAGAGGTGAGCTTGTTGACTCTGCTGCCCTCAAAAAAGCAATCGATGCAGGCACAATCGCTTGCTATGTGGTTGACTTCCCGAGTGAAGAAACTCTTGGCATGGACAATGTCATCAACATTCCCCACCTTGGTGCTTCCACACCCGAGTCAGAAGACAACTGTGCTATCATGGCAGCAAAAGAGCTTTCGGACTTTATAAGATATGGTAACATAGTAAACTCCGTAAACTACCCCAATCTTGATGCTGCAATGGGAGCAAAATACAGAGTGACCGTTGCTCACAAAGCATCTGATGATATGCTTGCCAATCTCACCGCTGCTTTCGCCGATGCAAACATTGCCGTTACAAGCATTGCATGCAAAGCAAAGAAAGATAATGGCTATGCAATCATTGATGTTGATGCAGACCCAAAAGCTGTTGCAGAAAAAATCGCAGGCTTTGATGGTGTGTGCAAGGTAAGAATCATTGAAGCATAATTAAATATTACCGCTAAAAAAGGATGAGCGAGTGCTCATCCTTTTTTGTGTATAATTTATTACAAACTGTGTGCCCTGAGTTCTTCGGGTGATTTGTGTGAGAGATATACAGGTGCAACATCAAACACCGTCTTGCAGCCACTCATGCCATCAGCATTCATGCGATATGCCGCGCGAGCATACGCCACAAGAACCGAGGCAGTGAATTCAGGATTAGAATCGAGCTTCAGACTATATTCGATGAGGTGAGTATTTTCGCTCTCAGCTCCCGTCTTGCCGCATCTGATAACAAAGCCGCCATGAGGTATGCCGCTGTGGTCACGAGCAAGCTCCTCGGCTGAGATGAAATGCACAGTAGTGTCATAGTCGGCAAAGTAGTTGGGCATAGTTTTGATTTCGTGCTCTATTCTTGCCTTGTCAGCACCATCTTCTGCCACAACAAAGCACTCTCTGGTGTGCTTCTGACGAGTGGAAAGCTCAGGATTTACGCCACTGCGCACTGCTTCGAGAGCTTCATCAACGGGGATAGTGTACTGGCGTGCATCAACAACGCCGTCGATGCGGCGAATGGCATCGGAATGCCCCTGACTCACGCCCTTGCCCCAGAAGGTATAGTCTTTGCCGTCGGGCAGGATTGCCTCAGCATATAGACGATTCAAAGAAAACATGCCCGGGTCCCAACCCACAGATATCATGGCAACCTTGCCCGAAGCCTTAGCGCTTGCATCAACATTGGCAAAATGCTCGGGGATTCTGGCGTGGGTGTCGAAGCTATCGACAACATTGAAAGCTTTGGCAAACTCGGGAGTCTGCACGGGCAGGTCGGTGGCGCTGCCGCCGCAAATGATGAGAACATCTATGTCATCTTTGAAGTTTAAAATATCATCAACGCAATAAACCTTGCTTGATTCAAAAGCAGTCTTTACAGACTCAGGATTTCTGCGCGTGAATATGCCAAAAAGCTCAAGGTCGGGATTCTGCCTGATGGCACACTCCACTCCTCTGCCCAGATTGCCGTAGCCTGCAATGCCTATTTTTATTTTCATTGTGTTCACTCCTTGGTTAGACTAAAAATATTATAACCCCAACTAAAGCCATGTGTCAATTAATATATAACATAAACATAAAACACAAAGTTATTATATTTTTAGCTA
>JAFYUA010000277.1 GCA_017549745.1 Clostridia bacterium
GTAACAAAATCAGCATAAGGAACAGGGCTTGGATGAAGACCTGCAGCCACAAGACCTGCGATGTGGGCAATGTCCACCATGAGATATGCGCCTACTTTTTTGGCTATGTCAGAGAGTCTGGCAAAGTCTATTGTTCTGGGGTAGGCACTTGCACCTGCAACTATGAGCTTAGGTTTGTTTTCAACAGCGATTTTTTCCAGCTCGTCATAATCAATAAGCGAATCTTTCTCACTAACGCCATAAGGCACAATGTTGAAATATTTGCCCGAAATGTTCACAGGGCTACCATGAGACAAATGACCGCCATGCGACAAGTTCATACCTAATACTGTGTCACCGGGATTGAGCACTGCAAAGAAAACAGCAAGATTTGCCTGAGCACCGGAATGAGGCTGAACATTGGCATGGTCACAACCAAAAAGCTCTTTTGCTCTTTCGATTGCAAGAGTCTCTACAATATCAACACACTCGCAACCGCCATAATATCTCTTGCCGGGGTAGCCCTCAGCATACTTATTGGTGAGAGGTGTTCCCATAGCTTCAATAACTGCATTGCTCACAAAGTTTTCGCTTGCAATGAGTTCAATTTTATTTCTTTGTCTTTCTACTTCCATCTCAATTGCCTGCGCAACCTGTGGGTCTATTTTTTTAATTTCTTCTGTACTGTACATGTTATGTAGCCCTCCTATTATATAGTATATTATAATTATATAATTTTTTTTTGTTTTTTTCAATAGTAAATAAAAAATATTGTCAAATTTTATTGAAATTCTGATAGACGGTATGATATAATAAATGTGACAACAAATCTTTCCGGGTAGGTATTCAGATGAAGAAAACTTTAGCGTATCATTGTTTGTGTCAGGATTGTGATAAGTTTTTTCAACTTAATAGATATATGACCACTGTAATCAACATTGATGAAGATGTTGACGAATGTATACAACTACTATCAGTGACACTTAACTGTGTGAAATGTCCCGAATGCGGTTCTGCGTTTTCTTATGAAATACCGATGCTTCTTTTCAGCAACAAGCATAAATTTGCCATCAGAGTTAATCCTTCGTTAGTTTCATATGAAGCAGATAGCTGTGAAGAGTCACCTGTTTTTCTATCGCAATTTCAATACAAATACCGCGAAGTCACTTTTCAGATAGAAGCCCTGGAAAAGGTGCGCATTTTCATGGCGGGTTTAGATGATAAATTAATTGAATACATAAAACTTAAAACTTTCAAAGATGAAGATGCCACACCTTTCGAGGATGTTAATATAGTATTTGAATCAGCAGACAATCACAGTTTCTTTTTTGCTAAAATGGACAGCAATAACAATATAATTGCCCACTACGAGGTGAATCGAAAAGAATATGACGATATCTGTTTTGACGAATGTCTTAACAGATGGCAATGCATAAACAGGTACACGATAAACAGATACATAAAAAAGGAGAATTAATATGTCAAAATTAAAAAATGCCGTTGTAGGACAATCAGGCGGCCCCACAACAGTAATCAACGCTTCGCTGGCCGGTGTTATTTCTGAGTATCTCAGCAAGGAAAATTGCGGCACTATCTATGGTGCAGTCAACGGCATCAAAGGAGTTTTGCGCGGTGATTTACTTGAGCTCAATAGCACCTTCTCCACCAAAGATAATATTGAGCTTTTGATGCAAACACCATCTTCTTTTTTAGGCTCATGCAGATATCGCCTCAAAACCGATACTGATGATGAAATCAAAAAAATAGTGTCCTTCTTCTGCGAAAAAGACATCGGATATTTTTTCTATATAGGCGGCAATGACTCTATGGACACTGTGATGAGGATGTCTTCAATTTGTGCCGAGCACGATATCAAAGTGATCGGAATCCCCAAAACCATTGACAATGACCTCATTGGCACAGACCATTGCCCCGGATACGGAAGCTGCGCAAAATATATAGCGACTGTGGTGTCTGAAATGGCACAGGATGCAGGTTGCTATGACATAAAAAATGTTTTGATTGTGGAAATAATGGGGCGAAATGCAGGTTGGCTCACTGCATCATCTGCACTCGCAAGAGATGAAAAAATATCGGCTCCCGACCTTATATACCTTCCTGAAAGAGCATTTGACGAAGAAAAATTTTTGTTCGATATCAGACAAAAGCTCCTCAATCAGGACACTGTGATTGTAGCCGTTTCAGAAGGCATAAAATTTGCCGACGGAACATATGTTGCAGAAGATTCACAAGAAAACAAAAAAGACATGTTTGGTCACGGTCAGCTTGGCGGCGCCGGCAAAAAGCTTGAAATGCTGGTGAAAATGCGTCTGGGTATAAAAGTGCGCAGTGTAGAGCTCAACATTCCCCAAAGATGTGCCTCACACAATGCATCACTCACTGATGTTACCGAAGCTTTCCGTTGCGGATGCGAAGCCGTTGACGCAGCGCTCAGTGGTGAAAGCGGAAAAATGATAACAATGCTCAGAGCTAATGAACCTGAATATAATATATCATATGATGCTCTTGATATCAGCAAGATTGCAAATGGTGAGAAAATCGTGCCAGACTCATACATAAACGAAGCAGGCAACGATGTGACCGATGAGTTTGTAAAATACGCCTCTCCGCTCATTATGGGTGAGCGCAATATAATTTACAAAAACGGAATCCCTGCTCATATCATCCGATGATTATCTTTCGCTGATATAATATGGTTCGTCTTCGGGGAAAATCAATTCATCAATATCACCTATATAATTGAAATTCTCTTTTGTATCTATGAAGCGGTGTTTATCAGTTTCGAAGTTTTCATTTGTATGACTCTTTGAATTTTTAGTATCAAACAAAATTTTCATTCCTTTCATAATTGATAGTATATTCACCTACTTGCCTGTAAATTCATATATTATTTTATGAAAGAGAATAAAATTTGTACCACCAGGTAACACAAATGCACCACAAAGTTTTCGCTTTGTGGTGCATTTTTCACTTTAAGTTTTTTAATATTTCAACAAGCATTTTCCATGTTCTTTCAAGAGAAGAAATTGCAAATCTCTCACGAGGAGTGTGTACATCTAATATGGTTGGACCAATGGAAATACAATCCAAGCCTGATATTTTTGAAGAAAGCGTACCACATTCTAATCCAGCATGGATGGTAGCTATTTGCGGTTCGGCATTATATAAAGATTTATATGCATCTGATGCAATATTTCTTAGTTTGGAATCAGGGTTGTATTCCCAAGCGGGATAATCACCAGAAATCTCAGTTGAACCACCGAGGAAAGATGCCAGAAGACTCAATCTGTCAACAAGCATATTTTTCTGTGACTCAATGCCACTTCTTACGCAATGAGATAGAGAGACTTCATCATCAGATGTGGCAAGAATACCAAGATTCAAAGAGGTTTCCACAAGTCCGGGGATGTCATTGCTCATAGCTTGAATACCATCAGGTGAGAGCGAAAGCAAACACAAAACCTTTTTGGTTGACTCTTTATTCATTGGCATATAAGTCTCTGTTTTTTCACAATAGATATTCAGGTTTTTTTCTGTTGATTTATATTCAGCTTTTATGGCATCTGCAAAGTAAGAGAATACCTTGCCAAAAGCAGTTTCATCATCTATAGCAATGATTGCTTCACTGTGGCATGCAATGGCATTATCTTTGTTGCCGCCATTTACAGATACAATCCTCATATCAACTTCTTTGCTCACTATTGCAAGCAAACGAGTGATGAGTACATTAGAATTTGCTCGTCCTTTATCAATATCTACACCCGAATGTCCGCCGTTTAGACCGGTGACAGTTATTTTGACATATTCACCACTGTACTCTTCCCTATTGACAGGCAATGTGTTTTTGGTGACATTGCCGCCTGCACATCCAACATAAAAAACGCCTTCATCCTCACAATCGAGGTTAATCAATTTCTTGGATTTGAGGTCATCTGTATCAAGTGCTGCAGCTCCAATCATGCCTATTTCCTCATCAGATGTAAACACAGCTTCGATATCAGGATGAGAGAGTTTTTCATCTTCCAAAACAGCCAATATCATTGCTACACCAATGCCGTCATCAGCACCAAGTGTGGTGCCTGTTGCCTTAACAAAGTCGCCGTCAATCGCAAGTCTGAGAGAAGCCTTCATGAAATCAAATTCAATATCCTGCAATTTTTCACACACCATATCTGTGTGAGCTTGCAAAATGATGGGTTCGGAAGATTCATAACTCAAAGAAGCGGGTTTGAAGATGATGACATTATCAGCACTATCTCTCCTGTATTTTAGGCCGTGAGTCACAGCAAAAGAAACCAACCATTCTGCCACCTGGCAAGAATGGTTGGAACCATGTGGAATTGAGCAAAGCTCTTCAAAATATTTCAAAACTATAGCGGGTTGATAATTTTCAAAAATGCTCATGCTGTTCACCTATCTGTTATCAAAAATTTTTGAGATTTTCTCAAGCTGCTCCGAAATACTCAAGTGCTGAGGACATACTGATTCACATCTTCTGCATGAAATACACTCTGCTGCAGGAGCTGACGCTTTATCATCTATGAATTTTTTGTATTGCTCCTTTGCAGACCACATACCATTGCGGTACATATTGTTGTATGCGCCAAAAACATCAGGAATTGAGATCAATTTGGGGCAATTTTCGATGCAATATTTGCATGATGTGCAAGCTATTGCAGGAGATGTATTTATTATTTCCGAAGCTTCTAAAATTATTTTTATCTCCTCATCATTAAGAGGAACAAAATTGTCAAATGTGTTGATGTTGTCTATAACCTGTTCGATTGTACTCATGCCGGAAAGCACCATCATCACACCATCAAGCGAAGCTGCAAAACGCAAAGCCAGCGATGAAAATGATGCAGATTGATCGATTTTTCGGAGTTTTTTTGCAGCCATGTCGGGCACATCAGCCAAAAGACCGCCCTTCACGGGCTCCATGACAATGATTTTTTTGTCATGTTGGCGACATATCTCATAATTTTTGCGTGAAAACACAGTGTCGCTTTCCCAATCGAGATAGTTGATTTGCAATTGTACAAAATCAACTTCGGGATGTGCTTCCAAAGTTTTTTCCAGCAAATCAGGCGTGCCATGAAAAGAAAAACCGAAATTTTTGATTTTGCCTTCCTTTTTCATTTCGTTGCAAAAATCCCAACAATCATACAAATCGTACTCGTGCGCTCTGTTGTTTTGCAAGCTATGAATGAGATAATAATCAAAATAATCAAGATTACATCTTTTTAGAGAAGTGTTGAAAATAACCGGTACATCATCTTTGAATTTTATGTGCCAACAAGGTAATTTGTCGGCAAGTTGGTAAGCATTTCGCGGATAGCGCTCTGCAATTGTGCGGCGGAATATATCCTCTGAGCCATCGTAAACATATGCTGTATCAAAATAAGTAAAACCATTGTCAATAAATTTATCAACAAGGTCACATACTTTTTCATAATCAAACTCATTATCCTTGCGCGGCAGTCTCATAAGACCGAAGCCTAATTTTTTCAAAATGCCCACCTCACAAAATATTAATTGTCATCGTCGTCATCTTCTTTTTCGATCTCTGATACTGTAACCTTTATCTGTGTTACTCTGTGAGAATCGATTTCGGTTACAACAACGGACAAATGACCTGATTCGAATGAATCATCTTTTTCGGGAATTTTGCCAAGCTGCTCCATAACCCATCCACCAACTGATACACTGTCTATCTCCTCATCACTTTCAAAATCAAAGAAATCACAAAAATCATCATAATTGACAGATGCATCTACAATGTAGGTGTCATCACTGATTTTTTTGAAATCCTCAACCACTTCGTCGTGTTCATCCCAGATTTCGCCAACAAGTTCTTCAAGGATATCTTCCATTGTAACTATGCCGAGAGTGCCGCCATATTCATCAATAACAACCGCCATGTGGGATTTGTTGGTCTGCAAAATCTTTAATATATCGCTGATTTTTTCTGATTTTTGGATATACACAGGGTTAGTGAAAATTGACTTGATGTCATTTTTGATAATGCTGCCGGAAGAATAAAAATCTTTGAGATGTATTACGCCCACAATGTTGTCGATGGTGTCATCATAAACCAGCAATCGTGAAAATTGTGTGCGCTCAAAAGTATCTGCAATTTCCTCCTTGGTAGCTTCAATTGGTACGGCTTCAATATCCACACGATGAGTCAATATATCTTCTGCTTTGCGGTCAGTAAATTCGATTGCATTTTTTATGA
>JAFYUA010000278.1 GCA_017549745.1 Clostridia bacterium
AGAGAGCGTTCATCGTGTAAGAAGCGATGAGGAAGAAGCCTGCCAGAGTCAAAACTTCCGCACTTGCCAGATGCCAACCGAAGAGAACACCGAAGTATCTTGCCGATACCCAAGCCAAAACGGAGGTCATTCCGGGGTAATAAATGTTTACCATGAACCAAGCGAGGTAATACGCGTACGATTTTCCGCAGGTTGCTTCCGCGTAGTCTACGACACCGGAAACCTTTTCGTACTTGGTTGCCATTACGGCAAACTGAGCCGAACAGATAATCATGAGAAAACCTGTGATGAGCCATGCCGCAATACCAAGTGACATATTGCCGCCCGTTGCCGAGAGTACATTTTGCGCTTTAAAGAAAACGCCCGAACCTATTACTGTGCCCACAACCATACATATGGCGGTAGGCAAGCCATATTTTTGAGTGAGTTTTTCCATTTTCTTTTCCCCTTTTGTAAATAATTACATTTCATATTTTTTGATTATACAACAAAAGCGGAAAAATGTAAATAGTAAATTTAATTCCTATCTTCTCCTCCCGGACCGTCTCTGCGGTCGGATTTGTCATTTGGGCGCACTATACCTGTTGAAATCCATTTGTTATCCGTTGCCGTCTTTTGTGTGTCTTGTTTTTTCTTTTCATTCATAAATATCACTCCGTTTCGTATATAACATAACCATTTTGGAACGAATTTATTTATAAAAAAAAGACACCTCATGGTGTCTTTTTCGTTTATGGAGCATAGGGGACTTGAACCCCTGACCCCCACACTGCCAGTGTGATGCGCTCCCAACTGCGCTAATGCCCCGTGGATTTAAAATACTATAATATAATATCACAAAAGTTGTGATTTGTAAAGAGTTTTTTGTGATATAAATTTCAGAGGCGGCATATTGCCGCCTCTTTTGAATTCATGATTAAAATTCTGCATTGCCCACAGTTCTGGGGAACGGAATGACATCTCTGATGTTGGACACACCTGTGAGATACATAACTGCTCTTTCAAAGCCCAGACCAAAGCCTGCGTGCTTTGTGCCGCCATATCTTCTGAGGTCAAGATACCAGCTGTAGTCCTCTTCTTTAAGACCAAGCTCTTTCATGCGCGCGGTGAGCACATCGAGGCGCTCTTCTCTCTGGCTGCCGCCGATGATTTCGCCAATGCCGGGAACGAGGCAGTCCATTGCGGCAACTGTCTTGCCGTCATCATTGAGGCGCATGTAAAATGCCTTGATTTCCTTGGGATAGTCGGTCACAAACACAGGGCGCTTGAACACCTCTTCGGTGAGATATCTTTCGTGCTCTGTCTGAAGGTCGCTGCCCCATTCTACTGGATATTCAAAATTGGCATTGTTCTTTTTGAGGATTTCAATTGCCTCGGTGTAGGTCACTCTGCCAAAGTCGGAATTTACAATTGAGTTGAGCCTGTCAAGGAGACCCTTGTCGACAAAGCTATTGAAGAACTGCATCTCTTCGGGAGCGTTTTCGAGCACATAGTTTATCACAAACTTGAGCATGTCCTCGGCAAGCTCCATGTCGTCAGCGAGGTCGGCAAAAGCGATTTCGGGCTCTATCATCCAAAACTCTGCCGCATGACGGGTGGTGTTGGAATTTTCGGCGCGGAAGGTGGGGCCAAAGGTGTAGATGTTGCGAAATGCCATGGCATAGGTCTCGCCGTTGAGCTGACCGCTTACGGTGAGGTTGGCACTCTTGCCGAAAAAGTCTTTGGAAAAGTCGATATCGCCATCATCGGTGTGAGGGATATTGTCGAGGTCAAAGGTTGTCACCTTGAACATCTCGCCTGCACCCTCGCAGTCACTTGCAGTGATGAGGGGGGTGTGAGTGTAGACAAAATTTCTTTCATTAAAGAATTTGTGAATGGCATAGGCTGCAAGGCTGCGCACTCTGAACACTGCCGAGAAAAGATTGGTGCGCGGACGAAGATGCGCAATGGTGCGCAAGAATTCGGGCGAGTGTCTTTTCTTTTGCAGGGGATAGTCGGGAGTGGACATGCCCTCTATTTCGATTTTGGTTGCTTTGATTTCAAACGGCTGCTTTGCCTCGGGAGTGAGCACGAGCTTGCCTGTGATGTTGAGCGATGCACCCACATTCATGGAAGCAATCTGCTTGTAGTTCTCAAGGAACTCGCTTTCAAACACAACCTGAATATTTTTGAAAAATGTGCCGTCATTGATTTCGATGAAGCCAAAAACATTTGACGAACGGATTGTTCTTATCCAGCCCGAAACCAAAACCTCCTGGTCACTGAATTTATTTGCATCTGCAAAGATTTCTCTAACTGTAGTCTTCACGATATACCTCCAAAATTATAAAAGGGGAATGTGCGCATCAGCGCAAAGTCTGATGGTGTCTTCGTCCCATATACTCGATTGCACTTCGCCTATGTGAGCTGAGCCCATCATGAGCATGCACAGTCTGGACTGACCTATGCCGCCGCCGATGGTAAGCGGAAGCTCGCCTGAGAGCAGCATTTTGTGAAACATGAGCTCGCGGCGGTCATCACAGCCTGCTATGGAAAGCTGACGGCTGAGGCTTTCGGCGTCAACCCTGATGCCCATCGACGATATCTCAAAGGCTCTGCCCAGAGTCTCGTTCCAAAACATAAGGTCACCGTTGAGCTGCCAGTCATCATAGTCGGGCGCTCTGCCGTCATGTGGCTTGCCCGATTTGAGCTTGCCGCCAATCTGCATGATAAAGGTGGTGGGGTGCTCGCGCACGAAGCGGTCTTCGCGCTCCTTGCCGCTTGCATCGGGATACATGTCCTCAAGCTCCTGACTTGTCACAAAGGTCACCTCACGGCATAGCTTGGTGTCGAGCTGGGGATAGTGCACCTTGAGTATTTCGTTGGTGTCACATATTGCCTTTACTATTGCCGAAACCACCGCCTTGAGATAGTCAAGGTTGCGGTTTTTGTCGGTAATCACCTTTTCCCAGTCCCACTGGTCAACATAGATGGAATGAATATTGTCAAGCTCTTCATCGCGCCTGATGGCGTTCATGTCAGTATAAAGACCTGAGCCAACCTCAAAATCATAGCGCTTGAGAGCAAGTCTTTTCCATTTGGCAAGCGATTGCACAATCTGCGCATTGCCGCCCACTGCAGGAATATCAAATGAAACGGGACGCTCCACGCCGCTGAGATTATCATTGAGCCCCGAATTTTCCGTCACAAAAAGCGGTGCGGATACTCTTTTGAGATTGAGTGCATATGAAAACTCTTTCTGGAAGGTTTCCTTGATGCACGAAATGGCTCGCTGGGTGTTATATCGGTTAAGTCTTGGCTTGTAGCCGGCGGGGATATAAGTTTTTGTCATGTCTGCCCGTCTCCTTTCATTATTTTATATACAACTATCTATCATACAACAAAATCTGCCCAAAGTCAACGATTTTTACCTTTTTTGTCAGGAAATGACACAGCGGTTATTATGCCGAGCATTATGAAAGAAGCAAGCATCGAGCTGCCGCCATAGCTCACAAAGGGGAGAGTGATGCCTGTGAGGGGAATGAGCTTGATGACACCGCCAATGATGATGAAGGTCTGAAAGCCTATTGCCGTCACAAGTGACAGGCAGGCACATTTTAAGAATTCATTGGTCGATTTGAGCGCAATTTTCACTCCGCGATAGGTGAGCAAGAAGTAAAGCAGAATGACCGCAAAGCCTGTGAACATGCCCATTTCCTCGCAGATGGCTGCAAAGATGAAGTCGGTTTGTGCAAAGGGGACTGCCTGAGGCATGCCATTGCCGAGCCCCACGCCGAAATATCCGCCCGAGGCTATGGCTATGAGCGATTGGATTATCTGATATCCGCCGCCGCTTGGGTCCTGCCACGGATTTTGCCACGCACTCACTCTCACGCCAATGTGGTCAGCGAGCAGGAAAAATCCCACAAGCCCCACAAATACTATGCCGCCAATGTTGATGAGCTTTAGGCGGTTGCTCGTTTTGTACACAAAGCACATGGCAAAATATATGAGAAAGAGCAACAAGGCAGTGCCCCATTCCTTTTGAAACAGGGCAAGCGCGCCCATGCAGGCATACACATATATGCAAAGCACGATTTCATCTGTGGGTATGCCAAAGAACCTCTTGCGCTTGTCTTTCTTTTTGGCATCAAAGCCAGGAAGTGACGAAAAATAGCACGAGATGCACAGACAGTAAAAAATCTTGATAAGCTCCGACGGCTGAATGGACATATCACCTATGACAATCCAGTTCTTCGAGCCGTTTACCACATCACCAAACAAAAGAGTTGCCGCAATGAGTGCAAAGGTTAATGTCATATACACATATCTGAGCCTGCCCCAGAATTTCACCTTGCCAAACACAACCACAGTGACAAAATAGGTGACAATGCCCACCACAAACCACAAAATCTGCCTCATGGCATAGTCTGACTCACGCTTGCCAAGTGACGCCGCCTCTATGGCAAGGTCAATGCGGCAAAGCATGATGATGCCTATGGACACAAGCATGGACACAGTGAGGAAAAGATAGAGGTCACCATAGTCGAGATGATAGAGCAAAAGATACATAATGGTGTTAATAAGGCAAAGAATGAGGCATGCATACATATATGTAAAATCCTCTGCGCCGCAATAGATGAAAAGCATGAGAAAGCCGATTATATTCACAAGGGTTATATAGAGCATCGGTCTGAAACGAATTTTAGTCATGGTTTTAGTTCTCCGCTTCCAGATTATCTACAAAAATGAAACTGATGTTGCCAAAAGAGAGCTTGTCGCTATCTTTGAGGCGCACGGCGTGCTTGGGCAGACGGCGGCCGTTGAGGAAGCTGCCGTTGGTGCTGTCGAGGTCTTCTATGTAGAACGCCCCGTCACGCAAAAAAATGCGCGCATGGTTTTTGGACATGTAGGGGTCGTCGATATACACCTGACAGCGTTTGCTCCTGCCTATGAGAGCGTCCTCGCGAATGCTGTAGCTTTCGTGCATTTTGAATTTGAGGTTGCGCCTGAGATTCACAAGCTTGAGATAGGCAAAGCCTGTGCCCGAGGTGGCTTCGCGCCTTTTGGCATCGGATATGTCGAGATATATGAGGCGCACAATGCTGAGAATGAACATATACACCACAAACACAAAGATGTATTTTACAACATCTGCAAGAATTTCATACATTTTGTCACAACCTTTCGTTAATTATCTGAACCAAAGCTTTAATTGTTTGTTAAATTATTGTTTGGATGTACTGAGTGCAAATTTATCGCCAAGGCTTTTGGATGTTCTCGGAGAAAACCTCTGCAGGCGAAGCCGAAGCCAGTTTTTGAAGAGAATATCCAAAAGCCTTGGCAAGCAATTCCATATGCCATCATTTCAAATACTTGGCAAGGTACTTGCCCGTGTAGGATTTTTTGCACTTTGCAATTCCCTCGGGTGTGCCCTCAAACACGATTTTGCCGCCCTTGTCACCACCCTCGGGGCCGAGGTCGATGATGTGGTCAACCACCTTGATGACATCGAGATTGTGCTCAATGACTATGACTGTGTTGCCTGCATCTACTAAGGTGGAGAGCACATCGGTGAGCTTGTGAACATCGGCCACATGCAGACCTGTGGTGGGCTCGTCGAGGATATACACCGTTTTGCCTGTGCTTTTGCGGCTGAGCTCTGTG
>JAFYUA010000032.1 GCA_017549745.1 Clostridia bacterium
ATTTGCTCTCACCATGTTTGCCGCTATAGCTCAGGAAGAATCCTACAATCTTTCCAAAAGAATAATGTTTGGCAAAAAGGTGTCGGCAAAAAATGGAAGAACACCGCCATATATATATGGCTATGACAAAATCGATACATACACTCTGGCAATCAATGAAGCCGAGGCGCTCACTGTGCGCCTCATTTTCAAATCATACACCACTAAGGGCATTGGCATACGAAAGATTGCCGATATGCTAAATAGCCGCGGCATACCCACCAAAAAGGGTGGACTATGGACGGCCAAAGCAGTGCGCCGCATACTCTCCAACCCAATTTATGCAGGCACGCTTGTCAACAACAAAACCGAAACCCTCGACTTTCTCAGCTCCACCAGAAAGGCATTGCCGCACTCTGAGCACATGCACCACCAAAGGAATGAGCTTGCAATAGTGCCCATCAAAACCTACCAAAAAGCCCAGCGAATTCTTGCAGAGCGCGCAAAAAGCTGTCACAAACAGAAGTTGTAGACCCCATCTGCCTTGCTACCAAGGTGCTCGATGCCACCGACAACAACTGCTGTTGCTGCTGTGGCGAGATGGATGTAAGCTCAGTGCCCGAAGATGTGTGCAGAGTGTTTGATGACATTTTGGTAGACACTGCCGACGGCAAGAGAGTGTTTGTAACCATCGGTCTTTTCACCATCGTGCGTCTCACCCGCAAGGTTGAGCTTTGCATCCCTGTTATCGATTTCTGTATTCCTTCAAATGATTGCATACAGTCTGCCGACAACAACCCCTGCGAGCTCTTTGACAGACTCAGCTTCCCTGTAGATGAATTTTTCCCGCCCGAAAAATGCCATTTTGACAATCTCGAACCCACGCGCAATGATTGCTGCTGCGGTTAAGAGTAAAAAGGAAAATTAAGGGAAATCCAAAAAAGGATTTCCCTTTTTTTTGTAGTATATATAAGTATAAATAATTTGAAAGGCAGTACATATCATAATGAAGATAATAGCTATCAATGGAAGTCACAATCCCAATGGCAACTGTGCCTTCCTTCTCGACACAATCCTCTCAGACCTTGCAGCCAAAGGCTGCGACACCAAAGTTTTCAGCGCTCACCAGGCCATTGTCGACTGTGCTCATCCGTTTTGCGTGTCGTGCTCGTCGCCTTGCGCCAAAGTGTGCTATGGTCCCAAGCTCACTGCTCTCTTTGACGAGATGAAGAGCGCCGATGCCATAGTTTTTGCAAGCCCTGTATATTTTGGCTCTATGAGCGCTCAGCTCAAGTGCCTTTTTGATAAAACGCGTGACCTCAGAGCGGGCAATGCTCTCCTTGGCAAGCTTGGTCTTGCAGTAGCATGCGGAGCTTCAAAATACGGCGGTCAGGAAAAAACCGTTGATGCAATCCATGATTGCATGATGGTAGACGGCATGACCATAGTAGGACCGTCGGCAACCTCGGGTGCAGGCCACATGGGCGTGTGCGCCCAAAAGGATGCCCGCAATGATGAATTTGCCATCTCCA
>JAFYUA010000279.1 GCA_017549745.1 Clostridia bacterium
CTTTGCACACGAGGCGGAATGCAAGGTCGGTGATGCCCGCCATAGGGGCTAAAAATATATTATTTTCTAAAGTTATATTACCTATTTTTATCATAACATTATATTATATTCAGCTAATCAAATAAATCAACAAAAAAACGGATTGACTCTTGGCGAATACAAGAGTTCGCTAAGGGTCAATCCGCCTGTTTCACTAAAATTATCGACGGATAAGAGAAGTGAGTTCCTCCATGAAGGACTTAACATCCCTGAATTCACGATATACCGATGCAAAACGGACATATGCAATGTCGTTTATCTCTTTGAGCTTGTCCATAACAAGTTCGCCAATCTCGGTTGAGGTGACCTCGCGGTCGAGCGAATTGTTGAGAACGCTCTCGATTTCGAGCACCATGTTTTCAATCTGAGCAAAGCTGACGGGAGTCTTTTCACAAGCTCTTAAAAGACCGTTGAGGAGCTTCTCTCTGTTGTAGACCTGACGCTTGCCGTCTTTTTTGATGATAACAAGGGGCACGGATTCTATCTGCTCATAGGTGGTGAATCTCTTTTCGCATTTGAGACATTCACGGCGGCGTCTGATAGAAGAACCGTCATCGATTGGTCTTGAATCAATTACTTTGCTTTCAAGGTATTCACAATAGGGACACTTCATTTGTTTCTCCTCCAATCACAGTTTGAAGCTAAACAAATATGCTGTACATAAAATTATATACAGCATATTTTATAAATATTAACCTCTGTTAAGAAAGTCGGGAATTTCAAAACCGCCAACATCTGCATAACCGTCATCAGAAAGAAGACCTGCAGCATCGTTTTTGGATGATTTGCCGTCTTCAAAGCCTGTTGCAACAACAGTGATAACGATTTCATCACCCAAAGATTCATCAATAGATGTACCGAAGATGATGTTTGCATCGGGGTCAACAAGCTGATGAACAAGCTCGGAAGCCTGCTCGATTTCCATAAGACCGAGGTCGCTGGAGCCGGCAACATTGAGAACAACCTTTTTGGCACCATCGATGGTGGTCTCAAGAAGGGGACTGTAGATAGCATCCTTAACTGCTTCTTCGGCTCTGTTGTCACCCGAAGCACGGCCGATGCCCATGTGAGCAACGCCTGTGTTTCTCATAACAGATGAGATGTCGGCAAAGTCAAGGTTGATGTAGCCGGGGCTTGTGATAAGGTCAGAAATACCTTTTACACCCTGGCTGAGGATTTTGTCAGCCATTTTGAAGGCATCTTTCATTGATGTCTTTCTGTCACATATATCAAGAAGCTTGTTGTTGGGGATAACAACAAGTGCGTCAACACAATCTTTGAGCACTTCAATACCCTTTTCGGCACGGTCCATTCTCTGCTTGCCTTCAAAAGCAAAAGGTTTGGTAACTACACCTACTGTGAGAATGCCCATTTCTTTGGCGATGGAAGCAACTGTGGGAGCTGCGCCTGTGCCTGTGCCGCCACCCATACCGACAGTAACGAACACCATGTTGGCTTCAGAGAGAGCCTGCTTGATTTCATCGCGGCTTTCTTCTGCTGCTTTCTGACCGATTTCGGGGTTGGCACCTGCACCCAGACCCTTGGTGAGCTTTTCACCAATCTGGATTTTGCCGTTTGCCTTAGAAGCATTTTCGCCGAAAAGAACCTGTCTGTCTGTATTAACTGCTATAAATTCAACGCCTGAAAGTCCGTCTTCAATCATGCGGTCGAGTGCGTTGTTACCGCCGCCGCCTACGCCGACAACTTTCATGTTGGCTCCTACTATTTCTCTTTGGTTATCAAATTCAATCACGATTGTTCCTCCTCTAACCCATATTAATAATTAATTATAACACAGCATTTCAAATAATGCTATAGTTTTTTTAAGGTTTTTATAATTTTGTACAAATTCAACAATTCCAATGACATAATATCCCATTCTACGACATTCTGCTTGTCACATTGTCGGTGTCGGCAAGCTCAATCACACCGCCGTTTTGTGACTGGGGCAGCTTGGGTATGATGGCTTTGAGATAGGCTATTTTGTATTCGATGTTGTCGCCGTCGTCCTCACCATCGATGCCCATGTTGACTAAAGTGTCGGTGCGAAGTGTCATGCGGATGTTATTAAGGTCTGTCACATCAATCGTCTTTATTTGCGAAATTATGCCGCCCATTTTGAGCTCGGTGAGCATGCGGGTGACAAGTGACGAAAGGGTCTTGGCATTGGCTGAGTCAATCTTTATATACTGCCCTCTTTCTGAGTCCACCGTTTTGATGCCGACTATCACAGGCGCGGCTGCGTCAAGAGCCGACGAGGTGGCAATTATCATGCCAGTTTCATCAATTGCGGTGTAGGCTCCCTTTTCCTTTATGTAGCCACACTCGGTTTTTTCGCTTATCTCAAGAGTGACGCCCGACGGAAGAGCGCGCACAATCCTTATGCCCGACACAGGGCCGAGCTTTTTGATGCCCTCTTCTGCCTTGGCACCATTTATTGCAAAGATATTGTCACCCTTTGATATGCCCGAGGCTTTTATGATTTCTTCGGGTGTGAGCTTGACATTGCCTGCCACGCTCAGGTTTTTGATGCTGAATATGGGCGACATCAGAAAAAGCAAAACTGCAACAAGCACCAGACACAGAATTCCTGCAAGCTTAGCCCTTTTCACAGTGGTCTTGTAGGGAGTGCGTCTTTTTTTGGTTTCGTTGTTTTGCTTGTCGGACATATTATTCAATCCTCTCTATGTTTGCCCCCACACTCTTTAGTGCAGTGCAAAGATTTTCGTAGCCTCTGTCAATATAGTGAACGCCTGACACAAAGCTTGTGCCCTCAGCGCCGAGTGCTGCAGCCACAAGGGCGGCACCGCAGCGAAGGTCTGATGCATCTACCGCTGCGCCATGCAAACGCTCTGCTCCTCTTACCATGGCAGTGCGACCGCTCACAGAGATGTCGGCACCCATGTCACAAAGCCGCTTGCAATGAGCCATGCGATTTTCAAATATTTTTTCGCTGATCGCACCAAAGCCATACGAAGTGGTCATTGCCGCCACAATGAGCGGCTGACAATCGGTGGGCAAAGCGGGATATGGGCCAGTGCAAAGATAGGGCAGATTAATGCAGCGCGAGCTCTTCTCTACTACAAAGCCGTCATTGCGGCACTCTATGGTCATGCCCATGCGCCGAAGCGTGGCAACCACGGGCGAAAGAAGCGATGGCGATGCTCCGCGCACATCTACCCTGCCACCTGCGCATGCAACGCAGGCTGCATATGTGGCGGCAACTATGCGGTCGGCAATCACAGTGACCTCACCATCTGAGGGACTGCATGTGCCTTTGATGTATATTTCACTCGTACCATCACCTTTTATGCCCACTCCTATGGAGCGCAGGTAATCGGCAAGGTTGCATATCTCAGGCTCTTTTGCCGCATTTGAGATGACGGTGAGCCCAGGAGTGAGTGATGATGCAAGCATGAGATTTTCGGTGGCACCCACGGATGGAAAATCAAGATGTATTTTGCACGGGCATATATGAGGTGCGCGACAAAGAATGCCATCGGGCCGAAAAGACACATCGGCACCAAGAGCCTTGAATCCCATAAGATGCAAATCGATGGGGCGTTTACCGATGCAGCAGCCGCCGCTGCCTGCAATGAAAGCTCTTTTGGTGCGCGCCAAAAGTGCTCCTGCAAAGATGGTGGAGCTGCGAGTCTGCTTCATAAATTCAAGCGGAATGTCGGCACTCGTAAAGCCCGATGAATCCACAGTGACAAGCCCGCCATCTCTTGTGACGCGGCACCCCAGTGAACGCAGAATTGTGATGATGCTTTCTATATCAGATAAATCGGGGCAGTTATGTATCACGCTTATGCCGTTGTTTAAGATGGTGGCGGCGAGAATGGGCAGTGCGGCATTTTTGGCACCATGCACATCGATGCTGCCCTGCAAGGCTGCTCCGCCCTCTATTTTATAAAAGCTCATATGAGCACCTCCGGCTGAGATAGTGAATTATCTTATCTTATGCACAGAGGTGATGTTTTGTTACAGTAGGTATTGTTTACGCTTTGCAGCTTTGGGTATGCTTTTTCCGCTTGGGCTTCGAAATAGCAAGCAATGCTTGCTATTTCTGCAGAGTCGCTTCAAAAGCACACCCAAAGCTGATGATAACAAGGAAACCAAATCTGTAAGCTCCGCGATTTGGTAGGTAGGCAGTAGGATGTGCGGAGCTTACAGTGTCAAATTAGCTCTTTGAGCTTGGAATATATAATGTCAAGAGCATCTACGCAGCTTACGCTTGCAGATTGAATGCTCATTTTATGCATGGCTGAGTCATCACAGAGCACTGAGTCGAGAGCGCGAGTGAGTGAATCAAGATTAAAATCACGCTCAAGGATTGTGATGGCGCCGCCCTTGTCGGAGATGGCGCGTGCGTTATACTCCTGATGATTGTTAGTCACATTGGGCGACGGCACAAAGATAGCAGGCTTGGAGAGAGCGCTCAACTCAGACACAGTGATTGCGCCCGAGCGGCACACTGCAATATCTGCCGCGTTCATAACCTCGCTCATGTTGTGAATGTATGGCACAATGGTGGCACAGGGTGAATCGGCAATGCCCATTTCCTTTGCCTTTGCCATGATTTCGTCATAATTTCGCTGACCTGTGGCAAAAAGAACTCTGATGTTTTTAGCGCTGCCCAGCGATTTTATGTACTCGAGAGCAACAGAGTTTATAGCGCCTGCGCCAAGGCTTCCGCCAAATATAAGCACAAGCTTTTCATTGCCTATGCCGAGTGCTGCGCGGGCAGCGTTTCTATCGGTGGTGAGAATTTCGGGGCGAATGGGATTGCCCGTGAAGACGATGTTTTTGGCATCAGTGAGATATTTGCGGCTATCATCAAAGCTGATGGCAGTGATAGTAGATTTTTTGGAAAGGAGCCTGATGGCACTCCCGGGGAACACATTTTGCTCATGAATGAGAGTGGGTATGCCCATGGAGTTTGCCGCCATCACTGCGGGTGCACACACATATCCGCCTGTGCCCACAACCACATCGGGCGCAAAGTCTTTGATGATTTTGCGGCATTTACTCTTGGCAGTGAGCATGTTGAAAAGTGATTTGATGTTGTCTATGGTAAGCTTTTTGCTGAGACCCTGCACCTTGACATACTTTATGTCATAGCCTGCTTTGGGAACGAGAGAGCTTTCGAGTCCGCGCTCTGTGCCCACAAAAAGAATTTTGGTGCTTGGGTCCTTGGCCACGGCATAGTCTGCAATAGCAAGAGCCGGATTGATGTGGCCTGCGGTGCCGCCGCCTGCAAGAAGGATTCTCATCTTTGTTTTGCCTCCAATTTGTTTAATGCTCGCTTTCTCTCGACACTGAAAGCACCACGCCCATCTCAGCCAATATGAACACAAGCGATGTGCCTCCATAGCTGAAGAACGGAAGCGGCATGCCCGTTGCCGGCATCGATGAGGTTACAACTGCAATATTTATGATAACCTGAACTGCTATAAGTCCTATTATGCCCGTGACCATGAGCTTTGAAAAACGGTCGGGCGCATTTGAGGCTATTTTGATGCCTTTCCAAAGAAGTATCACAAAAAGCAATAGCATGAGCGCGGCTCCAATGAAGCCAAGCTCCTCGCATATGATTGAGAACACAAAGTCATTTTGCGCCTCGGGCAGATACAGATATTTCTGACGGCTCTGACCAAGACCAAGGCCAAAGAAGCCGCCGCTGCCTATGGCATAGAGCGACTGCACTATCTGATAGCCCTCGCCCTGCTTGTATTTGAACGGGTCAAGAAATGCAAAGAAACGGTCGGCACGGTATTCGGCACTAAACATTGCCACAACCACCACCGCCACAGCAGGAAGACCCACCGTCATAAAATGGCTGAGCTTGGCACCTGCCGCCCAGAGCACTATGAAGCCTCCAAGAGCGATAACAACTGCACCGCTAAGGTGAGGCTCGATGAACACCAAAAGAGCCATGAGACCTACAATGCACACATATGGCAAAAAGCCTTTGGTGAAGGTTTTGAGAGCTTCGCCGTTTACTGTGAGGCTGCGTGCAAGGAATACTATGATGGCAAACTTGGCAACCTCTGAGGGCTGAAAGCTGAACGCTCCAAAGCCGAGCCACCTCTTGGCACCCTTTGCCTC
>JAFYUA010000280.1 GCA_017549745.1 Clostridia bacterium
CGGAGCGCGACCTCGATTGCAGCCTTGCGCTCCACGGCTGTGATGCCTGTGGGCACGCCTATCGCCGCACGGGGTTTGGCGCCTGATGATGCAAGCACTTTTTTTATAAAAAATGCAAGCATTGTTCCTGCAGCCTCAAAATCGGCAATGACGCCATCGATTATGGGACGCACTGCCTTTATGCCTGCGGGGGTACGCCCCAGCATTTCTTTTGCTTCTTTGCCCACGGCGATGATGTGACCATCGGCAGAATCAACGGCAACAACGCTGGGTTCGTCCAGCACTATGCCTTTTGTTTTCTGATATATCAAAGTGTTAGCGGTTCCAAGGTCGATTCCTATATCTTTTTTAGACACAGGTCATGCCCCTTTCAGATTATTACACCAAACTCCTTTTTCAAAAGCTGATAGAGCTTTGAAAGCGGTAGACCCACAACATTGTAATAGTCACCGTTTATCTTTTCAACAAAAACCCCGGCATATTCCTGAATTCCATATGCACCGGCTTTGTCATAGGGTTTGTATGTATTGATATAATCTGCAATTTCGCAGTCGGACATGGGGTAAAACACCACTTCGGTTTCGCAATAGTCAGTCACTGTGGTCATATCTTCACTGTTTGTGACAGATATGCCGGACACAACCTTGTGAGACGCACCTGAAAATGAAGAAAGCATATCAAATGCATCTTCAAAGCTTTGAGGTTTACCTATTATTTTGCCATCGCTCACCACAACAGTGTCAGCGCCGATTACATATGACGGACCTTTTATTTTAGATGCTATGTCGGTAGATTTGAGCATGGCAAGCTCCTGCACATAGAAATGAGGCGGAAGCTCTTTTGAAACTGTGCTTTCGTCGACATTGCTTTCCATTATATCAAACCGAAGACCCACTCCCGAAAGGATTTCCCTGCGGCGCGGTGATTTTGAAGCAAGTACAAAATTCATATTGATGACCTCGCTATCAGAAAGAGCCTGTAGAGCCGAAGCCACCACTGCCTCTTTCAGTTTTCTGGAGAGAATCAGTTACAGTGAAATCAGCCTTGGCAACTTCCATGATTACCATTTGAGCAATTCGCTCACCGTCAGTTATTGTGTAAGGCTCGTTGCTCAGATTCACTAAAGCTACCTTGATTTCACCGGTGTAGTCACTGTCGATTACTCCCACGCAATTTGCAAGTGTTATGCCATGCTTTGATGCAAGGCCTGAACGGGCAAAGAGAAATGCACCGTATTTGGGACCGGGAAGTGAAATTGCAATGCCTGTGGGAATGAGAGCGCGCTCAAGCGGAGCAAGAGTGATGCTCTCGTCGAGCACAGCTTTGAGGTCCATGCCTGCAGAGCCTTCGGTTGCATAAAAAGGTACTGCTTTTTCTTTATTATTGTCCAAAAATTTAATATTAATCTTAGCTATGTCCATTGTATAAACCTTCCTTTATAAAACAGAATTATAATAGTGTCCTCTTGTGAAAAATGATTCGCACTTTTTGCCTTTGTCATACATTGTGACAATTTTTTCCATTTCCATGGGAGTTTCCGTGGTAAAATCAAACCTGTATGCCGAAGCACCTGTACCTTCCAACTCTTTCATGCGGTCAGACATGACAATTGGTGCACTGTTGTATATCACATTGGTGCATGAGCTTTTGTCGCAAATGACGGGGAAACAAATGTTTTTGCGGTCTTTGAGATAATATATCTCCCCTTTTTTGCATGAGCATTTGCCGCAAGATGAGCGAACAAGGCAATTGCGCACTGTCATCATGGAAACTCTGCCGTACACCACAAGCTCACTCGGAATTGACATTGCAATACTCTTTAGCTGCGCTATGGTGAGCTCTGCAGACATTGTGACGCCTGACACACCCATCTTCATGAGCTGCTTTATGGCAAGGGAGTTGAAGGTGTTGAGGCGGTAGTCTGCATACACTGCCTTGCCCTCGGGGATAACTTGTAGCTGACCAATGTTTGTGATGCACACTGCATCGGTTTTAATGGCAGTGACATCAATGGGGCGACTATCATGCATCACAGGGGCAAGCTTTACCACAAACACATCAGGTGCACTGTCATAAAATTTTGAATCAGATATATACACATCATATGGCACATAGATGCGTTCAAATCCAAGATCATATGCCATATGCGCCTGCTCAGAACTAATAACCGATGCAGTGAGAATTGGAGTTGTTTTTTTCTTTTGTGGTCTGATAACTGAAAAATCTCCGCCTTTGTATTCACGATTGGTGCCAAGAATATAGGCTTGCAAATCAGCAAACACACTTCGCCTGAGATTGTTGATGTCTTTGACGGAAATATAAAGACCATCGTCAATATCTAAAGTGAGATTATCATACTCAAAAACAGTGCCGCCAAGCTTTGAAAGCTGCTGAGAAATTCTCTCGGCAGTGACGGGAGCATTTGACGCCAGTTCGGCACTGCTCTCACCTTTTGCAGTGAAGGTGCTGCCGTTATAGAAAACAGAAAACTCAGGCTTCTGCCCTGCTTTCATAACAAAATGCGCATCGACACCTATGGTATAATCTTTGGCGGCAAAGTCACGCGCGCGTTCTATCACATCATCGGTTGCTGAAGAAAAAATATTATCATGATTTGATGAATAGCTGAGCATTTTTCTGCCATATTCACCTTTGTAATAACCATCGGTAAATCCGCCTCTTGAAAATATATCGGTGAGCAGGCGTCTGTCATCATCGGTGACAGTGCCGCCATCACGATATTTATCATAAAGACCCGACACTGCACTTACATATGCCTCACTCTTCATGCGCCCCTCAATTTTGAGAGAGGTGACGCCCACCTTTTTGAGCTCTGACACATAATCTATGAGGCAAAGGTCTTTGAGGCTGAGAAGATATCTATCTGGTTCAGAAAGCTGATTGCCGTCGGAATCCATGAGGGTATATGCCAAGCGGCATGGCTGAGCGCATGAACCGCGATTGCCGCTGCGACCGCCAAGGAAGCTCGACATGAGGCATTGGCCTGAGTAGCTCATACAAAGTGCACCATGCACAAACACTTCAAGCTCTATATCGCAATTGGATGCAATGTGACGGATTTCATCAAAAGACAGTTCCCTTGACAAAACCACCCTATCATAGCCCATTTTCTGAGCCTGAATAGCACCTGCAAGATTGTGAACAGTGAGCTGTGTGCTTGCATGAAGGCGCATGTCAGGAAAGTAGGTGTTCATCATGTTGACAATGCCGAGGTCCTGCACAATCACTCCATCGACTCCTGCGCCATAGCAGAATTTTATAAATTCAAAAGCATCGCCGAGTTCATTGTCGGCAATGAGGGTGTTGACC
>JAFYUA010000281.1 GCA_017549745.1 Clostridia bacterium
TCAAGGGTCAGGGGTTCCATATAGACCTTATCAGCAATGGTGGTATCGGTCATGATGGTGGCAGGGTTTGAGTTGCAAAGAACAACCTCATATCCTTCTTCTTTGAGTGCCAGACACGCCTGAGTGCCTGCATAGTCAAATTCGGCCGCCTGACCGATAACAATTGGTCCTGAACCAATTATTAAAATCTTTTTAATGTCTGTTCTTTTTGCCATAATATCTCCTCCCGAATTTTTGTTATATCATTTCACAGAAAAAATCCCGATAAATTCAATGAAAAGTCATTGAAAAGACCGGGCTAATCAGATATATTGAAATATGGTTGACAAAGTGAAGAATGAATTTTGAAAATAGTAATCCCGCAAGTGAAGCAAGTGCAAATATTATTGACACATGTGTGGGGGATTGCCATTTTAATAACTCCTCTCTTCTCAACTTAAATTTATCTTATAAATGATATCACAACTGACAATGTTTGTCAACAAAAATATTCCTAAAAGTATCTATGACTTTTCCATATTTAGTGACACATTATACATATCATTTCATAATCCTTTCTTGGTAAGCTGAACAATCAAGACCAAAAATCTGAACAACACACAGTTTATCACTCATGGCAATATCATGCGGTGTAACAATCATGCCTTTGTCTATGTCAATATCGACACCCTGTGATTTGTAAGCCTGCCACACAATGTGAGAGCAATGCGAAGATGACGGGATAGCTTCGTCACTTTTATCTTTTTTGACAACTCCTGCCAAGATATTGTAATCAACTCCAACAAGGCTCTCCCTTGCATATGCTGCTGCCTTGGCTGCAAGCTCTTCATCGGGATATCTGAGCACGGCAAATGACGGATACCTCCCCCACTGCCTTGCATACCCCAAATCAGACACATTGCCGATGGATAAATGCTCTAGAATCTCGCCGCTTTCGGCATCGGTAACAATTGCCGCATGGCCATGGCGCCAATCGCAGGTGTGAGTGTTGAAAGTGACAAGAATATCACCATCTTTAAGAGGCACAAGCGGAGTGCAGGAAGAGGTGTTTGTCTCTTCGGCAGTTATCGGGAAAAATATGTAATTCCTTTTGTTTTCAGGCTCTTCAAAATACCTCTCATTGAGGGTGAGAAGTATTTCAGTATCATATGATTTTATCAATTCTCTTGCGATTTGCGGGCATACCCCTGTTTGCTCGAAAACAAATTCCATATCACTGTCAGATGCATTTTTATCATCAATAATATGAGTGATATCTTCTTTTGCGTATGACGGAAAATGAAAAGTGTTAAGCGAACAATGTATATGCCTCACGCAAACAACTGCCACAGCTATAAAAACAAGCACAAAAAGCTTTAATTTGGATGATTTCATATATTGCCACCTCATAGAATATTATAAACTTTTCTGTAAATAAAATCAACATTTTGGGCAAATAATATATATATGCAAAATTATGAAAAAAATTGAAAAAAAAGCTTGACAAAGCAAAGCTTTTATAGTAAAATATTCAATGTTGCTGATGAAGCACACCATATGGCGGCATAGCTCAGTTGGCTAGAGCATGCGGTTCATACCCGCAGTGTCGCTGGTTCAAATCCGGCTGCCGCTATTAAAAAACACACATTCAAAAGAATGTGTGTTTTTTTGTTATATTTCAAATTGTTTCATTGCTTCATCGTCAATGATTATTTCTGCATCCTTTTCCCACTGCTTTGCTATGGCATTGAATTTTTCCTTTTTGGCTGCATCGAGCATCATATCGGAAGAAAATTCCTCTGCATGAGCCTCGGCATATGCCATAAGCTCTGCATCTGATATGTCAAGAAGGCCATTTGCATCATAGGTTTCGTATAGTTTGGAAATGAATGCATTTTCGGTTATAATCTGCTTGTAGGCTTCCATATTGGTGCCCATGTCGGCAAGGAGTGATTCAAAAGCTTCCTCACCGCCCTGAAGCGCAACAACAGAGTCAACATCGGCATCTATGGCAGCTTGCTCATCAGATGTGAGAGAAATGCCATCAGCTATAGCTCTGAGATATTGAACCTTTTGAAAAACTGCATTGTCAGCCGCCACATCACGGGCAACCTCAACTGCATTTTTGCCCTCTATCTCGGTTGTCTGCCAATAAAGCGCGATGTCTTCATCGGTGGAGTTGTCAGTTGTGTGGCCTGCCTCTGAAAGCATGCTGCTCTGTGCAACATAGAAGAAATAACCGATATACTCCTTTGTGAGCGGCTCGTTATCAACACTGATGCAAACCCCCTTGCCCGAAGGTGATGAAGAGTTAGAGCAAGCACCGAGTGCAGCCAACAAAGAAGCTATTAATATTAAAGATATAAGATATTTGCAAAATTTCATAACAAACCACCTCACTTTACTATTATATAATAACTCTTATTGCGCCTCTTGTATTGTCTTTGCAAGCTTTTGTAATATAATCTTAATATTATCAATGGGGAGGCCCTTAAATTTATATACAAGATGCGATTTGGCACCGCCAACGAATTTCATATCTTTTTCATATTCTGAAATGAGTCCTATTACTGCTTCGGGGCTGGCATAATCAGTGAACGAAAAAGTGACTGTGTTGTCCTTTTGAACAAGCTCAGAGATTTCGCAAATGCGGCAAAGTGACTTAATGTAGGATATATCAATGAGATTGATGACGCACTTTGGCAAATCACCAAAACGGTCAATGAACTCTGCCTGAATATCATAATAGTCCTTTTCAGAGTCAATGGCAGCTATTTTCTTATATAAATCAATACGCTGATGCTCATATTCAACATAGTCTGACGGAATATAGGAATCGGCACTGATATCAACAGATATTTCAAGAGGCGCGCGGTAGGTCTCGCCTTTCTTTTCTTTGACAGCCTGCTCCAAAAGCATGCAATACATGTCGTAGCCCACAAGATTCATGTTGCCGTGTTGCTCTTTGCCCAAAAGGTTGCCTGCGCCTCTTATTTCAAGGTCGCGCATGGCAATCTTGAAGCCTGAGCCAAATTCTGTGAATTCTTTGATTGCCTGAAGCCTTTTGTGGGCAACCTGGTCAAGAATCTTGCCGGGATAATAAGTGAGATAGGCATATGCCATGCGATTGGAACGCCCTACCCTGCCCCTGAGCTGATAGAGTTGTGAAAGGCCGAGGCAATCGGCATTTTCTATTATTATGGTGTTGACATTTGAAACATCAAGACCTGTTTCGATGATGGTGGTGCACACGAGCACATCTATCTCGCCATCGAGAAGCGACATCATGATTTCCTCGAGCTGAGTTTCGCTCATTCTGCCATGGGCAATGCCTATGCGCGCATCGGGGAGTGCCTCCTGCAAACGCGCGGCGGCTCTCTCGATGCCGTCGATGCGGTTATATAGATAATACACCTGACCGCGGCGCTCCATCTCGCGGCGGATGGCATTGACAACCACAGCTTCGTTATATTCCATCACAAAGGTCTGCACAGGATAGCGGTCACCGGGTGGTTCTGAGAGAACGCTAAGGTCTCTGATGCCCACCATTGCCATGTTGAGTGTGCGTGGAATGGGAGTGGCACTTAAGGTGAGAACATTTACATCTTTTTTGATTTCTTTGAGTCGTTCTTTGTGACCCACGCCAAAGCGCTGCTCTTCATCCACAATAAGCAGACCAAGATTTTTGAATTTTACATCCTTTTGGAGCAGGCGATGGGTGCCTATGACAACATCAACACTTCCCGCTCTCATACCCGCCAAGGTCTTTTCCTGTTGTTTTTTGGTGCGGAAGCGCGAAAGCATATCCACATTCATAGCATATTCGCCAAGTCTTGCGGCAAAGTTATTATAGTGCTGGCGGGCTAAAATGGTGGTAGGCACAAGATATGCCACCTGCATACCCTCCATAACACACTTGAAGGCAGCTCGCATGGCGACCTCAGTTTTGCCATAGCCCACATCGCCGCAAAGAAGGCGGTCCATACACTTGCCCTGCTCCATGTCGGCTTTGACTTCGCTTATGCATCTTAGCTGGTCGTCGGTTTCGTCATATATGAATTTTTCTTCAAATTCTTTTTGCCATGGAGTGTCTGGCGCGAACACATGACCCGAAAGGCGGCTGCGCTCGGCATAGAGGTCGATGAGATCCTGTGCAAGCTCTGCCACACTCGACTTGACGCGTTCAACGGTTTTGTGCCACTGATTGCCGCCAAGGCTGTTGAGCTTCACTTTGGCGCCCTCGCCATCGGTATATTTATGCAGAAAATCGAGCTGATTGGTGGGCACATAGAGTATGTCACTGCCGTTGTATTTGATTTTGAGATAGTCCTTGGTGACATTTTCCACCACAAGCTGCGCTATGCCCACATAGCGCCCTACTCCATGAGTGCGATGAACAACATAATCGCCCTTTGTCAAATCCTCAAAGCTTTTTATGACATCGCGGCTGTTGGTCTTAGAAAGCTTGCGGCGCGGAGCAGCTTTTGATGTGTCGCCATCACTGATGACAACCGTCTTTACTGTTGGGTATTCAAAGCCTTTGCATAGATTTCCGCAGATAAGATATATCTGCCCATATTCAGGAAGTGCATTTGATAAGCTTGCAAAAGAAGCTTCAATGCCCTCATCTTGCAATGCGCTATGCACAGTTTTGAGCTTGGCTTCGCCGTTTATGACGAGAATAATGCGATAGCCGTTTTTCTTCCAGAATTTTAAATCATCAAATAGAAACTCCGTCTTGCCTGTGTAGTTATTGAGCGACTTGGCGGTAATGCCTGCCAATGCGCGCGGAGTGAACATGGGGCACGAATGAGAAAGCGAGCTTACAGAAACCATGGTGTGCGCCTGAGCAGCCGCTATGACCTCTCCATAGTCAAGCATATAACTCATTTTGTGGCGCGGGAATATTCCTTTGCCCAAAAGGTCAGTGAGAGTCTCGGAGTGTTCACCATAGAAAATTTTGCTGCGCTCACAAAGCTGCTTTGCCTCGTCGATAAACACGAGAGTGTCACCATCGGCATAGTCAAACAGAGTGTATATTCTGTCATAAAAATATGGCATATATTTATCAAGCGATTGAAAGCGTGCGTTTTGCT
This sequence comes from Clostridia bacterium, assembly GCA_017549745.1. Lineage (GTDB taxonomy): Bacteria > Bacillota > Clostridia > UMGS1810 > UMGS1810 > RGIG1828. The sequence continues at coordinate 5,076 of JAFYUA010000281.1, forward strand.
CAAGTTTCTCGGCATCTGCTATGAGATTTTCGTTCTTCAATCGGCGTATGGTGGCGGCAACCTCCTGTGCCTTGTCATGGTCATAGACAATCTCGCGCACGGGAATGATGGTGCACGAAGATATATTTTCTACAGAAATCTGTGTTGCAGGGTCAAATGCACGGATAGAATCGACCTCGTCATCAAAAAGGTCGATGCGCACGGGGCTTGACATGCATGGTGAGAAAACATCGATGATAGAGCCCCTTATGCTGAATGTGCCCTCTCCTTCCACTGACGAGGTGCGCTGATAGCCCATAGCAACGAGCTGATTGGCAAGAACGCCAGAGTCTACAACGGAATCAGAATTGATGGTTATGGTGCAGCGCTTGAGCTCATCGGGTGGAATGGTAAATTTTGATACAGCCTCGATGGTTGTGACCACATTTGCGCCACCTGCCAAAGCCGCAAGTGTGCGCAGACGGGATATCTCGGCAGTGTGGCTTGAAGCGTCTATGTTATAGAACACATAGTCTTTGTTTTTGAACACA
>JAFYUA010000282.1 GCA_017549745.1 Clostridia bacterium
ACTCTGGCGACGGCATAGAGGTCACAGGCTTTGTGGGCAATTCATCAGTTGCCCGAAAAGACCGCCGCGCTCAGGTGTTTTTCATCAACGGCCGCTACATCACAAGCAAGCTTATGTCGGCAGCAGTGAACGAGGCTTTTCAGAACACCGTGATGGTGGGCAAATACCCCGTGGCAATCCTCATGACAAAGGTCAACGGTAATTTTGTGGATGTCAATGTGCACCCCACCAAGACCGAAGTGCGTTTTTCTGATGACAAAAAAGTATATCACTCAGTTTTCTGGGCAGTAAAAAATGCCCTGTCTGTCAAAAAATATGTGCCCGATGTTGCCATGAAGCCTCAAAGCGTGAGCGCTGCGGCAAGTGTGAGGGAGGAAGCCGTAAAAGAGCAAAACAAAGCAACTCAGCTCGACATCAACCTTTTGAGGGATTCCTTTTTCAAAACTCCCCCTGCACCATCTGCACCACCTGCACCCAAGAGTGAACCGCCAAAAATGCAGGAGGAAATAGCAGAGCACATAGCAAAAAATGCATTTTTTGACAAAGATGACATATCATCGCTTTCATCATCAGGCGCTCCTGCACCTGAAATACCAAAACCCGAGCCAAAACCCGAACCCGAGCCAAAACCCGAACCCGAGCCAAAACCCGAGCCTGAAAAGCCAGCGCCTGCAATGCTCAAGGCAGGAGCGGATTTTAGCGTGGTGGGTCAGGTCTTTGCCACATACATCATAGTGCAAAAAGGCAATGAAATGCTCATTATAGACCAGCATGCCGCACAGGAGCGAATGTTTTTTGAGCAGCTCGTGGCAGACTATGAAGCCAAGGAAATCCCCGTTCAGCTTTTGCTGCTTCCGCAGACGGTCACCCTCGACCCTGTGCTTTTTGCATCGGTGTGTGACAATTTTGATTTTTTTGCATCTCTTGGCTTTGAATGTGAAGAATTTGGCGAGAGTGCAGTGGTCATAAGAGCAGTGCCATCTGCTATAGCCGAGGCAGACATAAAAGACACCTTCCTCTGCGTGGCAGAGCTTTTAACCGGCGGCTGTGCCAATGTGAAAAAGACACTTGCCGAAGAGGCTCTTCACACAATGGCGTGCAAGCGCGCCATAAAGGGCAACAGTGTGCTTTCAATGCCCGAGATGGAAAGCCTTGCCGAAAAGGTGCTTTCGTTTGACTACATCAACACCTGCCCTCACGGCAGACCGATTTGTGTGTCCATGACAAAATATGAAATGGAAAAGCAATTTAAGAGAATTGTATAGCATGATTGGATGTATTTTTGTCTGTTTGGGCTTCGGAATGGCTCTCTGCGTTCGCTCATTCCTGCAGAGTCACTTCCAAAAACACATCAAATCATATGTGTTAATTTTAACTAACGGAGCTTGTAATGAATACAGTAATCCTTATAGTGGGTCCCACAGGCTGCGGCAAGACCGCGCTTTCGGTTGCTCTTGCAAAGCAGGTGGGCGCCGAGATAATATCCTGCGATTCCATGCAGGTATACAGG
>JAFYUA010000283.1 GCA_017549745.1 Clostridia bacterium
GCGCAGTCCCGATTCTTCAAAATAACCTTTCAGACTTTGACAACCTCACCATAATCAATGACGATGTGCTAAAGTGTGACCTTGCAGGTATTATAGGGGAGCATTTTCGCGGCATGAGCGTGAAGCTTGCGGCAAATCTGCCCTACTATATCACCACGCCCATCATAATGCATGTGCTCGAAGCAAGGCTCCCCATCGATTCGCTCACTGTGATGATTCAAAAAGAGGTGGCAATGCGCATTGCCGCACCCGAGGGCACCAAGGACTATGGCGCGCTCAGCGTAGCGGTCAACTATTATGCTATCCCCGAGGTGGTGACCCATGTGCCGCCGTCGTCATTTATTCCTCAGCCCAAGGTGTCATCAACTGTGATTAAGCTCACAATGAGAGACAAGCCCCCCGTAGAGGTGGCAAATGAAAAGGGATTTTTCAGTGTGGTTAAGGCATCGTTTGCCCAAAGGCGCAAGACACTACTCAACGCCCTGTCCAATTCACCTCAAATCCCTCTTGGCAAAGCAGAGGTAAGCGAGGTGCTCTCAAAGTGCGGCATCGACGAAAAGCGCCGCGGCGAAACGCTCACCATGCAGGAATTTGCAGATGTGGCAAATATGATTTTTAAATAAAACAGAAAAGCAGAGCTGCGAGGGGGAACGCAAGCTCTGCTTTTCTGTGTTTTAAGGATTTCATAAGTTTATGGAGATTGGCGTAGAAATGAAAACATATAGCTTTCTGTCTACAAGTATATAATACAATCAACTTATAACACCAATATGAATAGTTTATGAACTTTTTGTTAATTTGATAAAAGTTTTCAGAGGGTTTGGGTGTGCTTTTGCAGCGACTCTGCAATAATTATGCAATCAAAGATTTTCCAAGAACTTATACTGCGCCATATACAGCTCAGCATATTTGCCGCCTTTGGCAAGCAGCTCATCGTGGGTGCCGCTTTCGGCTATGCTGCGGTTGGCTATATACATAATGCGCGAGCTGTTTTTTATGGTGGAAAGCCTGTGGGCAATGATGAATGATGTTCTACCCTCGAGCAGTCTTTCAAGTCCCTTTTGCAGTGCTATTTCTGTTTCGGTGTCGATGCTCGATGTGGCTTCGTCCAAAATCAGAATTGCGGGGTCTGCAAGGAGCGCTCTTGCAAAGGCAATGAGCTGCTTCTGACCTGCCGACAGTGACGAGCCGCCCTCGGTGACGAGGGTGCTATAGCCATCGGGGAACTGCATTATAAATTCATGGGCACACACCGCCTTTGATGCTTCGATGACTTCCTCGTCGGTTGCATCAAGCTTTGAGTAGCGGATGTTGTCGGCTATCGTGCCCGAAAATAGGAAGCTATCTTGCAGCATGATGCCCATCTGACTCCTTAAGCTATGGAGTGTTGCGTCTCTGATGTCTTTGCCGTCAATGGTGATGGCGCCGCCCTGAATGTCATAGAATCGGGCAAGCAGATTGATGACGGTGGATTTGCCTGCGCCTGTAGGGCCCACCAGAGCAATGGTCTGCCCTTTTTTCACATCAAAGCTCACATTTTCTAAAATGTTTGGCAATCCCTTTTCATAGGCAAAGGTCACATTTTCAAACGACACATCACC
>JAFYUA010000284.1 GCA_017549745.1 Clostridia bacterium
ATGATGCCAAGGTGGCGGTGAGTCCTGCCGATGAATTTTTGTCATCGTCTGATGCAGTGGCAGGCGAAAACAACAGCGAAATCGACACTGCCCTCAAAGCAGACGAGGTGGCAGGCTACTATATTGACAACAGCGACGGCTGGTACTATAGCTTCACTCATGCTCCGTCCGGAGAGTATGACGGCAGCTTTTCGGCAGGCTTTGATGTCGCGCATGCCAATGCTGCATCAAACCCCCAAAGCGGCTTCACTGCAGGGGGCAACTGGAAGCTTGAAAAAGGCGAGATAAAGCTCTACAGCGAGGGTGTGTATCGCTCGTCGATGTGGGTGTGCGGCGATTATATAGTAGATTCGCTCAACTATTTTGTGGGTCACATCGACCCCGAGGCAGACAAAATCCAGTCGGTCTTTGTGAGCAAGGCGGGCGAGAGTGGTGACACTCAGGTGCTCAATCTTTATTCCGACGGCAAGCTCATCATGGAGATTATCCGCAATGACGGCACTGCCGACTCATCGGCGCAGAGCTCAGAGCTTCCGCCATATCAGATGCTTGCAGGCACCTATGCCATAAACGGTGACAAAATCGCCATCACGGTGGGCGGCAGCGTGCAGGAATATTATGTGGTAAATGACGGCTTTGCAAAATGGAAATATATCAGAAAATAAAATTTTATTGCTCAGATTATTCAGCTTTCCTACGCAACTGATTGAGTACTTTATGTTTATAAATTGCCTTTTTCTGCAATACCGCCTCGCGTTCGGCACTCAGCCGAGGCTCGGCTTGCACCTTGCAATCGGCATTGGTAATTGATATTGCAAGGTGCATATTGAAAAATGCAATTTTATAAACCGTACTCAAAGGTTGCTTCGTTAAGCTGAATAATCCTGAGCTACTATTGACTATCACTCACATTTATGATACAATCAACTTTGTTAAATAATTTAATTAAGTATAGGTGATATGTTTTATGGAAATCAAACAACTCATAAGTGAATTTATATCGGTTTTCGGCGGCAGTGAAGAAGGCATCAGAGTGTTTGCATCACCTGGCAGAGTCAACCTCATTGGTGAACACACCGACTATAACGGCGGCTGTGTGTTCCCTGCGGCTCTCACCATGAAAACCACCATAGTGATGCGCAAAAGAAATGACAATATTCTTCGCCTCAAGGCAACTGACCTTGATGGTATCGTGGAGGCAGACATCACAAAGCTCGACTCCTACAAGGGCATCCCCTGGGGTGACTATCAGATTGGCGTGGCATACATGCTCTCCGAGGCTGGCTATGACATCTGCGGAGCCGACATGCTCTATGACGACACCGTTCCCCACGGCGGCGGTCTTTCGTCGTCGGCGGCAATTGAGGTGTCCACCGCGCTTTGCTTTGCCACTCTTTCCAATGAGAAAAACGGCATCACCAAACCTGTCGATATGATAGAAATGGCAAAGATAGCCCAGAGGGCAGAGCATGAGTATGCAGGTGTCAACTGCGGCATCATGGACCAGTTTGCATCGGCAATGGGAAAGAAAGACCACGCGATTTTCTTAAACTGCAAAAACCTCGACTATAAGCTCGTGCCGCTTGAGCTTGGCGAGCGCAAAATCATAATCTCCAACACTCACAAAAAGCACGCCCTCGGCGCTTCCAAATACAACGAAAGACGCTCCGAATGTGAAAAGGGTCTTGCAATTTTGCAATCGGCAATGCCCCAAAAGACCTGCCTTGGCGATATAACCGAGGCAGAATTTGAAGCTCATGCGCACCTCATTGATGATGAGGTTATCGCAAGGCGCGTGCGCCATGTCATCACCGAAGATGCAAGAGTGCTCAGGGCGATAGACGCTCTTGGTGCAGGTGACATCAAAGAGTTTGGCGCTCTGATGAATGCATCGCACGATTCACTCCGCCATGACTATGAGGTCACAGGCTTTGAGCTTGACACCATGGTGAACGAGGCTCGCAAGCTTGGCGGCGTGCTCGGCTCGCGCATGACAGGTGCAGGCTTTGGCGGCTGCACTGTGAGCATAGTGGAAAATGCTGCAGTAGACACATTCATTGCCGAGGTGGGCAAAAATTATGAA
>JAFYUA010000004.1 GCA_017549745.1 Clostridia bacterium
CAGTGACCTCTGAGAGATATGGAAGTGGGCAGAAATTCTGCCATGATGCGACCATTGAGAATAGGAACATCTGACACATATTCATCTATATAACACACAAGCCCCGTGTCAGATTTGGAAAAATTCATTTTGTAAGAGTCGGAAACAATTCCAAGCTCGTTTAAAATATCACCAATCTCTGTGGCAGCGTTGGTTTCATTATAAGAATATGTTTTTGTGTCTATGATAGCCGAAAATTCTGCTCCGCTTATTCTAAGCTCATATTTGTCATTATCTTTGAGCTTGTCTTCATAGATATAGTTTGTAACATCGATTATATTTATGTTGTTTATCTTTGAAGGTATTACATCGGGCTTTATTGCAATATCATAGTTGCGACGCAGAATTTGAACTGTTTTATTTATTGTTGCATCATCAATAGTAGTTACGGACTCAAACTTGACAACGCTTCCGTCGGTTGAGAATATGAGATAAATATTAATCAAAAGAAACAATAAAATCAAAAAGGTTTTAATTTTTTTCCAGCTCATATTCTACACCTCCGGCTGCATGGGAACGGTAGATATTTCACCATTCGAATTCTCAATGAACCACTGAGGATTCCACAATGCTTTTTCCATGTCAAAGGTGTATGCCATAAATAGGTCAGATATTTTGCCGGTGTAGCTGTCGGCTTCGGCTTCGAGCATATCAATTGCATCAATTGCCGATGGATATGTGATAGGATATGGCATGGTGAAAAAGTCCTTACAGATTTGTTTGTAGCTGATGATTTTGCCATCTGAAACCTCAACAGTTATGGCGTGATTGAGCGAATGGACATCATTGGAAAAGACAATCTTGCAATCGTTGATGTAGTAATCAAAATTCAAAATAAATGATTTGGACTTAGCATCTTTGATGTCTGACGATATTTCATAATATAAAACATCAGAAAGACCAAGAGCTCCTGTGACATCATTGACAAAGGTGATGCAAGAATTAATGCACTCATACACAGAATCGCCGTTTAGTGCTACACCCTGAGCAGAATTGAGTGACTTATAATCGATTATACCATCGGTGTGAAGCTTGAGTGTGCCATAGTTTTCTACAAAAACCATGGAGTTGTCGGGCTCGGTGTATCGCCTGATTGTTGAAGTGTTGTAACCAAATGAATGAAGAATATCATTATATATTTGAGGCTTAGATGCAACATCTATGAATATATTTTGCTCTCCTATAGACAAGATTTGTTTTTGTGATATATTTATTAAAACATCGGGGTCGATTACAATGTGTTCTTCAACAGAATTTTCAGCCTCTGAGTCAAAATTGAGCTCAAAAGAATAGTAATCAGTGCCATCAGATGCAGAAACTGCATTATCAATAAAATAGTCTAAAACATCACTTTCATATGTCAGACGATATTTATGAACTACACCAGTGGAAGCATCTCTGACATACATATAGAAAATAGTTGAAACACGAGAATCTTTGGAAAGAATGAACTCACAAACTGAAGTGACCGGTCCGGAATATTTGTGCGAAAGCTGATAGAAGAAATATCCGCTGTCATATTCAACCGGATAGGAAAAATAGCAGGATTTTCGCTTGAGGTTTTCATTCCACTCGGCATCATCGGAAGCCAGCGCACTCTCACTTTGAGAAAGCAATTTCAAAGCCGACTTTATTTGGGCAAAAATGTCATTGTATTCATCGGAAGATTTTGTATATAGTACATGATTACCTGAATTGTTAAGAATTATTTTTGCCGGTTTTAATATTTCTTCAACAGGGTCAAATGATGATGTGGCTGATTGGTCTTGAACGAAATGTTTTTTTACATCAGAAAAAAAATTATAGCCTTCCGGCCATAATTTTTCATTGAACCACTTATTGACAGTTAATACAATACTGCTGATTACTAAAAGAACCAGCAGTATTGACTTTAATCGTTCAATTTTCATGTGAAAACTCACCCATCGATTAACGGAAAATATCCTTCACGCCTATTCCGTTAGCTTTGAACTTTGCATTGACATTGTCCATGTAACCCTTGTTGAGAAGAGAAATCTCAAGCTTGACAACCTCATATGTAACAGTGGATGAATTGGCAACAACCATAATGCTGTTGAGACCGTCTTTGAGAGTTATTTGCTGAACATAAAGTCCGCTGCTGCCAACGTAAGTTTCGAGCTTTTCACCATATGCATTGCGAAGCACATCATATGTGCCTGTGGCTGAGTTGTATGCATAAAGAGTAACCTTGGTTCCCTTGACAGCAACAGCAGAAATAACACAGTTTCTGTTGGTTGTGGTGGAAACGATAGTTTCGGGGTTTCTGATATCGATGAGGTAGTCAACAGTGCCGGAATAGTATGCCGGAAGACTATTGGCAGATGCCAGTCCTGAAACAAAAGGAATAGAAGACAATGCAACGATGAGAACTAAAGCTGTTATGAATTTTGACAATCTGTTCAATTAAAACACCTCCATCTATATTATTAACATTATTATACAACAGTTATATTACAAAGATATTACAGTGACTTTAAATTAGTATAACATATTTGCAAACTATGTCAGCTTTTGACGGGCAGCTTTATCATCACTTCGGTGCCTGCACCAACAGTGCTTTTGATTGAAATTGTGCCGTCATGAGCTTCGACAATCTCTTTGGCAATGGCAAGACCTAAACCTGTGCCGCCCATTTCGCGGGAACGGGCCTTATCTACACGATAAAAACGCTCAAAAATGTGCTCAATATCCTTTTGCGGAATGCCTATGCCTGTATCTTTTACCTTGATGGTGATTGAGTCAAATATAAACA
>JAFYUA010000033.1 GCA_017549745.1 Clostridia bacterium
ACCAATCTTTTCCGTGACCAGCTCGACCGCTATGGCGAGATTGACTCCACCATAGCCATGCTCAACGAAGCTCTTGTCACTCTCCCCGACACTGTGCTCATTTTAAACGGTGATGACCCCTTGAGTGCGCGCCTCTCTGGCGGCAAAAAATGCATATACTACGGTGTAGACGAAGATTGCTCCATAGGCATGCGCGAAACCAAAGAAGGGCGTTTTTGCCCCGAGTGCTCTGCAGAGCTTTCATATAACTACTACCACTATAGTCAGCTTGGCGACTATTTCTGCCCCGAGTGCGGCTTTAAGCGTCCCAAGCTCGACTATGCCGCGAAAAATGTATCTCTCGATGGCGGTCTCAGCTTTGATGTGCACACTGCCCAAAATAAAATTTCACTTTCGCTCAACTACCGCGGCTTTTATAACATCTACAATGTGCTTGCATCACTCATAGCCTTTGCAGAGTGCGGCAACACTACCGACGGCATAAATAGTGTCCTCGATGCCTACAAGCCTCAGATTGCGCGCATGGAGCCTTTCACTATAGGCGGCAAGACGGTAATTCTCAACCTTGCCAAGAATACCGCGGGCTTCAATCAGGCAATTTCCACCCTGCTATCGGACAGCCGCACCAAGGATGTGATGATAGCCATCAATGATGGCGCAGGTGACGGCAAAGATGTGTCGTGGCTTTGGGATGTTGACTTTGAAAAGCTTGCCGATGCAAATGTGTGCAGCATCACCGCTTCGGGCATACGCAAATACGAGATGGCTCTGCGTCTCAAATATGCAGGGTTCGATGGCGTCGATTCTCTCGACAACACACGCGAAACTCTCGAAAAGGTTGTGTCAGGCAGCGGCGAAGTGAGCTATATACTCGTGAACTATACCGCCATGTTTGGCGCTCATGACAATCTCAAACTCATGTCAGACAAGGAGGCGGCAGACAAATGAAGATAAATATAGTCCATCTCTATCCTGACCTTCTCAACCTCTATGGTGACAACGGCAACATAACTGCCTTTGCCTACCGATTGCGCAAACGAGGCATCGAAGCTGATATCACTCAGGTTCAGTGTGGCGATAGGTTAGATGTCTCATCTGCCGACATCGTGTTCATCGGTGGCGGCTCTGAGCGCGAGCTTCTCACCGTGGCAGATTCTTTGCGACCGAGTGCTGGTGAGCTCAAAGCTTATGCTGCCGACGGCGGAGTGCTGCTTGCAGTGTGCGGAGGCTATCAGCTCCTTGGCAGCCACTATGTCAGCGGCGGCAATAAAATAGGCGGTCTTGGCATTCTTGACATCTGTGCCGACGAAGCCCCCGAGCGCTTCATCGGCAACATAGTGTGTGAGTGTGAGACAATAGGCACTACACTCACAGGCTTTGAAAACCACTCGGGCAAAATGAACATAGGCTCGCTCACTCCGCTTGCCAAAGTCATATCGGGCAGCGGCAATGACGGCACCTCGGGCTATGAGGGCGTCATACATCAAAATGTCATTGGCACCTGGCTTCACGGGCCGCTATTACCCAAAAATCCAGAGCTGACCGACTATATCCTCGCTAAAGCCATAGAACGCAAATACGGCAAAAGCGAGCTTGCTCCCCTCGACGACACCGCCGAGATGCTCGCCCATGATTATGCAGTGAAGATGTTTTCATAACAAAAAGCTGTTTCCATCAAAATGGAAACAGCTTTTTGTCGTATTAATTGTAGTAACCGTTTTCTTTTATCCAGTTCAGCGTGTTGGTATATTTGTCGGTGAGTTCAATATACATGCCGTTAATCACCGCATTGCCATCTGAATCTTTTTTGCCCTTCATTTCATATTCTATCTGCACGCCTCTGTTTGTGTGAGCAATCATGGGGTACACATTCAGCTCTTCAAAGCTCATAGAGAGCACATCTGCCCTGAGCGCCTGCATAAGCTCTTTTTCGTTTTTCACACTCTCGTTTCCGTTCAGCAATACTCTTACGATGAGGTCATCGTCCACAAACACATCTTCGCACTTCATTTTATATTCGTCATTTTCATATATCTTGTTCATAAACTCTGTGCATTGGTCATATGTGGTGGGATAAACGCGCTTTATCACATCGCCGTTTTTGAGCTTGTAGCTTATATGCAGCCTTGTATCATATAAGCGCTTACGAGTGAGAGGGATATCCTCTGTAATCTTTTCGTGAGCGCTAAGAATTTGCTCAATGAGCTCGGCATCATCTGTATATGGCATCTCGTCGCGGTAGTAATAGTTATAGATAGACGCCTGGGCAATGTCCTCTTTGGCGGGAATTCTTGTTTCATAGCCGAAAAATGATGTGAAAGCAAACAATCCAACAAGAGCTGCAAAAAGAAGAGCAAAGCATATATATCCCTTGTATGAGCCAAGCACTGCAAAGCTCTTTTTGATGAGCATTTCCGAGCCAAAGTATGCAATGGCACAAATTATAACAAGTGTTACAAAAATCGCAGTCAGGTTAGAGCCGAGGTTTTCTGCAAAGAGAGCAAAGGCAAACACAGTGGCGAGAAATGTTATCATATATTTGAGCACACTGCCCAGCACCGCAAAGCCTGCCACATCTGATGCAGTCTCTGAGCGTCTGTGCTTGTAGATGAAATAGGAGAGCACATATATTGCCAGGGGAATGACAGAATATTCGGCAATTCTCAGCCATGATATTTCTTCGCTCAAGTTGTTATATGCCATGCTCATTGTGAGCGTTGCAAAGTTATTTTCGGCTATTGCGTCAATCACCGCGTTTGTCACATCAATGCCATGCACAAACACCTCAGCCATCAGGCTGAGCGCCGCCGCTGTCACAAAGAGGAATGCATGCACCAATATGTTTATCACAATCACCGCAAAACTGTTGCCTGTGAGTACTGCTGAAAACACCGCGCATGAATACATCATGAATATGCCTGCTAAGTTATACCACATCCATGTAACGCAATCGGCAGGAGTATATAGCAGACCATATCCGCACACTGATATCAGCATAAGCGCAAGCGCATTGAGCACAATGGGCACCGCCATGAGAGTGAAGCCGCCAAGCAGTGATGATATGTAGTTGGTTTTGCGGCACACGGGCAGTGAATGAGTAAACACCACCTGCTTTTTGGAATGGATAAACCGAAACACCAAAAGCGCAGTAATTGTGGGCACCACTATCGCCAGCACAAGAGGGAAGCCCAGAAATGATGATCTGAGAATTAGCGGATTTTCGCGGTAATACACAAGGTCCGATGCGTGATAATATCCGCCCGATAGTATGCTCAGCCCCGTTGACATAAATAGAATGGTGAAATAGAGCAGTGCTCCCCAAGAATATCTCTTGAGCACCGATTTGTATATGCCCATGTTAAAAAATGATGTTTTTGAAGTCATATCCCAAACCTCCTAACTCATATATAAACACCTCTTCCAAAGTGAGGCTTATTCTTTCGAGCAAAATAGGGGAGAGTGAGGCAAGTGTCTCATGCACACAATCTGCATCGCCCTTTACAATCAGGCTGTACACCGAGCCTGTTTTGGAAATGCTGAGCACTCCGTTTAAGGCATTTAGCTCCTGCTCAACATCAGCTTCAAATGATGCCTGATATTTGCACACGCTGCCCCTGAGGTCATCGAGGGGCTTTTCGGCAATCAGAGCGCCTTTATGTATTATACCCACCCAATCGCAGATGTCCTCAAGCTCTCTTAGGTTGTGTGACGACACAAGCACCGTAAGCTCTCTGTCGGCAACATCGGCAATAACGAGGTTTAGCACCTGCTTTCTCATCACAGGGTCAAGACCGTCGAGTGGTTCATCCAAAATGAGCACCTCAGGCATTGCCGAGAGCGAAAGCCAGAAAGCCACCTGCTTTTTTTGACCCTTCGACATTTTGCGAATCTGCTTTTTCTCGTCAATGTCAAACACTTCTTTTAGTTTTTCGTATCTTTCGGTGTCAAAACGCTCATAAATATCTTTGTAAAAAGCCGCCATTTGCTTTACTGAGTATCCTGCAAAATAAAACCAGTCATCGGCAATCGAGAGCACCGTCTGCTTTATCTTTTCGTTTTCATACACGCTCTCGCCGCCCACGGTAACAGTGCCGCACTCAGGGCGGGTCACTCCGTTTATATGGTTGATGATTGTAGTTTTTCCTGCACCATTCGGGCCAATGAGACCATATATAGTACCTTTTCTCACATGCATCGACAATGAAGATAGCGCCTCAAAGCCGTCGAAATGCTTTGTCACATTGCATACCTTAATCACGCTTGTTCCTCCTTTATTATTTTTTCTATATTTTCCATGCTTTCTCCAAGATACAAAAGCTCTCTTGCTGCCGAGCGCAAAGTGTCATAGAGCTCGGCGATTTTCTTTTCGTCGCGTGCATCAGCCACAGGTGCCACAAAGTTGCCTTTCCCTTTTATACTATAGATAAACCCTTTGGCTTCGAGCTCTTTGTATGCTTTTTGCACAGTGTTTGGATTCACTGTAAGATTAATGGAAAGCTCTCTCACCGATGGTAGCTGCTCATGTGCCTTCATAACCTTGCCAATGATAAGCTCTTTTATGCCGTCTTCAATTTGCTCATGCAGACTTCGAGAGTCTTTGTAGTCAAGCCGTATCATATATTCACCTCTCTGACAACTGTATTATGCGTGTTAATACAGTTAATATACAACACTTTCATCTTTTTGTCAATACTTTTTTGAAATTTTGCACAAAAAATAAATAGCAAAAAGTGTTGACATACCAATCCAATTGTGTTATAATTTTACGGTAACCGCGCAAAGATGGTCGCAAACTTGACTTTTTTAGTCAATACCTGACTTTGGCGAGATTGGATGAGGGAGGTGCTCAACTTATGTACGCTATTATCGTTACAGGCGGCAAGCAGTACAAAGTTTCTGAAGGTGATGTAGTTTTCATCGAGAAGCTTGACGCTCAGGAAGGCGATACCGTTAAATTTGACCAGGTTCTTGCAATCGGCGGCGAAAACACCGTTATCGGTACACCCGTTGTTGAAGGTGCAAGCGTTGAAGCAAAAGTAGTTGCTCAGGGCAAAGCCAAAAAGGTTATCGTGTTCAAGTATAAGCCCAAAAAAGGCGAAAAGACAAAACAGGGTCACAGACAGCCCTACACAAAAGTTCAGATTGAAAAAATCAACGCATAATCATGATTAAGGTTGATATTTTCAGAAAAAACGGCAATATCACAAAATTCGAAATGGACGGTCATGCCGAATATAGCGATGGTGATGATATTGTTTGTGCATCCGCTTCGTCTGTTGCTTTTGCTTGCTTAAACGGCATCGAAAAAGTAATAAACGCACAGTTTGGATACGAAACGGGAGACGGACATCTTTTGTTTGTTCTTCCGGATGACTTAGATAAACCAATGCAGGACAAGGTGAACATTCTCACCGAGACATTTTTTCTCTACATAAGAGAGCTTGAGTCTCAATATCCTGCACATGTAAGTGTTACCGAATTGGAGGTGTAGTAAATGTTTGCATTAAACATTCAGTTGTTTGCGCATAAAAAAGGTATGGGTAGTACCAAAAACGGCCGTGACAGTGAGTCCAAAAGACTTGGTGTTAAAAAAGGCGACGGTCAGTATGTTCTCTCCGGCAACATCCTTGTGAGACAGAGAGGTACCAAAATCCATCCCGGTATCAATGTTAAAAAAGGCAGCGACGACACTCTCTTTGCCGTAGTTAACGGAAAAGTTAAATTCGAAAGAGTCGGCAAAGACAAAAAGCAGGTTAGTGTTTACGAGATTGCTGAATAACATTAATTGAAAACAAAATCTCAGGTGCCTTTAGCGCTTGAGATTTTCTTTTTCTGAAAGTGAGGTATTTTCATGTTAGCAGATACAGCTCAAATATATGTAGAAGCCGGCAACGGCGGCAATGGTCTTGTTTCGTTTCATCGTGAAAAATATGTAGCTGCAGGCGGTCCCGACGGCGGTGACGGCGGTCATGGCGGCGATGTCATCTTTGTGGTTGATGAAAAACTCAGCACCCTCATGGATTTCCGCTATCGCAGGCACTACAAGGCTCAGAATGGTGAAGACGGCAAAGCCGCCAAATCAAGCGGCAA